>JAZNCY010000315.1:0-6660 GCA_045587825.1 Acutalibacteraceae bacterium | reverse complement strand
TAAAATATAGAATTAGTTTATTATTGTATAATATAAAGGTGATTTAATGAGCGAGAAAATTATTGAAGTAAATAATCTCTCAAAATCTTACGGCGACCACCTTGTGCTTAATGATATTTCATTTTCATTACCTAAAGGTGAAATTATAGGTCTTTTTGGACCTAACGGTTGTGGTAAATCTACTCTTATGAAGATTTTAACAGGTCTTATTCACGACTATAAAGGCTCTGTTTTAATAAATGGTAACACCCCTGGTGATAAAACCAAGTCTGTTACTGCTTATTTACCTGAGCAGACCTTTATTCACGACTGGATGAGAAACATAGATGCAGTTGACTATTTCAACGACTTCTTCAAGGATTTTGACAAAAACAAAGCTTTAGAAATGTTAAAGCGTTTTTCATTACCAGAAAAACAGAAATGCAAAACTATGTCTAAGGGTATGCAGGAAAAGCTTCTTCTTTCTCTTACTATGGCAAGAGAAGCAGAGCTTTACATCCTCGATGAGCCAATGGGTGGCGTTGACCCTGCTACAAGAGATTCTATTTTAAAATTCATTATGGAAAACTACACAGACAAATCCACAATGCTTATTTCTACACACTTAATAAATGACCTTCAATCAGTTTTCACCCACGCTTTATTTATAGGTGGCGGTAAAGTGCTTCTCAATAAATCTGCTGAAGAAGTTACAAAGAACGGCAAAACTATTGACGACGTGTTTAAGGAGGTATTTTCTAATGTTTGGTAAACTTTTAAAAAATGACCTCAAAGCACAATGGTTTTCTGTTTCTGCAATTTATTTTTGTGCATTAATAGCAGTTGTTATTTTTGAAATCGGTGCAAACGTTTTAAAAGAGGATAAGCACGTTGCACTTTGCGGTGGCGGTGTGTGTCTTGCACTTTTAATTGCAAGTGTTACAACTCTTATAACCGTTGCTATTATGTTCAATAACACAATGTTTGGTAAGGCAGGTTATTTAACACTTACGTTACCTGTAAAAATGAATTCACTTTTAGCATCTAAAACACTTTCTGGTCTTATCTGGATATTCTCAATTTATGCGCTTCTCATAGGCTCACTTGTTTTGTGGCTTTATCAGATTAAGGTTATTTTAGGCGACCAGATGACCGACACTATTGAGAGTCTTTTAGAAATCTTTGGTGTACCAAGTGTAAAAACAATAACAATCGGCGTAATAATCGCCTGCATTTTATTTGCTGCTATTATTCTGCTTCTTGTTCAGTGTATGTACTTATCACTTACACTCTCACAAATCAAGCCAATTAGCTCATTTGGTAAATTCGGAACTATTGTGTTGTTCTTTGTTTTAATTGGTAGTCTTTTGAGTTTGAGTGGCACTGTTTCAGATATGTTACCAATTAATATTGTTGTTTCTGAAACTGCTATTCTTTTCACATCTGACTCAACAGTAGTAGATGGCACAATGAACTTCAGATTAACCGGTGCAATTTTCAACATAATTGCCTCTGTAATTCTTCAGTTCCCTATGGCATTTTTAATTAATAAAAAAATTAATTTGAAATAAAAAAAACAATAGTAGATTTAATCCCGAAAGGAATTTTATATATGGATAATATGTTAGGACTTAAAAGAACTCACTACTGTGGAGACCTTCGTAGTGAGAATATCGGTAGTGAAGTAATCGTCTCAGGTTGGGTTGCAAAGCAACGTGACTTAGGCTCACTTATCTTCATTGACCTTCGTGACAGAACAGGCATTGTTCAGCTCGCATTCGACGAAAACACAGACAAAGAAATTTTTGACAAAGCTTTTTCTGCAAGAAACGAATATGTTCTTATGGCAAAAGGTGTTGTTAAAGAACGTTCTTCTAAAAACCCAGAATTACCAACTGGTGATATTGAAATCGACGTAAAAGATTTAAGAGTACTTTCAAAAAGTGAAACACCACCTTTTGATATTGTTGAAAACTGTAAAACAGGTGAAAACACTCGTCTTAAATATCGTTATTTAGACTTAAGAAGACCTGATTTACAAAGCAACATTTTATTCCGTCACAAGGTTACAAAAATCACACGTGACTATTTTGACGAAAACGGATTCATTGAAATTGAAACTCCAATGCTTATTAAATCCACCCCAGAGGGTGCTCGTGACTTCTTGGTTCCAAGCCGTATTCACAATGGTAGCTTCTACGCTTTACCACAGTCACCACAGCTTTACAAACAACTTTCTATGGTTGCTGGCTTTGACCGTTATATGCAAATAGCACGTTGCTTCAGAGACGAAGATTTAAGAGCAGACAGACAACCAGAATTCACACAGATTGACCTTGAAATGTCTTTTGTTGATATGGAAGATGTGCTTTCTATTGGTGAAGGCTATATTGCAAGAGTATTCAAACACGCTTTGGGTGTAGATATTCCACTTCCACTCCCAAGACTCACTTATAAAGAAGCTATGGAGCGTTACGGCTCAGACAAGCCTGACACACGCTTCGGTATGGAAATTTTTGACCTTACAGATGAAGTTAAAAACTGCGAATTCTCAGTATTCACTTCTGCAATTTCTGGCGGTGGCTCTGTAAGAGGTGTTACTGCAAAGAATGCAGTAAACGTTTACACAAGAAAAGAAGTTGACAAATTAACAGAATTTGTTAAAGGTATCGGCGCTAAAGGTCTTGCCTGGATTCGTCTTACAGATGATGGTATTGCTTCATCTTTTGCTAAATTTATGACAGAAGATGAAATGAATGCAATTCTTAAAAAAGCAGGCGCAGAAAAAGGCGACGTTGTATTCATTATTGCAGATACAAAGAACAATTCAGTTCTTTCCACTCTCGGTGCAGTTCGCTGTGAAGCTGCTAAAAAGCTTGATATTATCGGCGACAGCTTCAATCTTTTATGGATTGTTGAATTCCCATTCTTTGACTGGGATGAAGACACACAGCAATTTGTTGCTATGCACCACCCATTCACAGCTCCACTTGATGAATGTTTAGATTACCTTGAAACAGACAAAGGCGCAGTAAGAGCTAAGGCTTATGACCTCGTTCTTAATGGTATTGAGCTTTCATCTGGTTCTATAAGAATTACTGACTCAGACCTTCAAGGCAGAATCTTCAAGCTCTTAGGTTTAAGTGAAGAAGAAGCACACCAGAAATTCGGCTATCTTCTTGATGCATTCAAATTCGGCCCACCACCACACGGCGGTATGGGTATAGGTCTTGACAGACTTATAATGCAACTCTTAAAAGCAGAAAGTCTCAGAGACGTTATTGCATTCCCTAAAGTTCAGAATGCTTCTGAGCCTATGACAGAATGTCCTTCACCAGTTGACGGTGTTCAGTTAACAGAGCTCGGCATTAAGCTTTTAGAAGTTGAAAACCAAGAATAATTCATACATTTTATTCGTATTTTTACTAAAATATTCAAAATCACTTGAAAATATTGAGAATATAGTGTAAAATTATGATGTATGAAAATAAATAATACAATTTATTATTCGGAGGAAAATATTTATGGTAACAGCAGGCGATTTTAAAAACGGCGTAACATTCGAAATGGAAGGCAAAGTTTATTCTATTATCGAATTCCAACACGTTAAACCTGGTAAAGGTGCGGCTTTCGTTCGTACAAAAATCAGAGACGTAATCAACGGCAGTGTTGTTGAAAAAACATTCAGCCCTACTGACAAATTCCCAACAGCTTTCATTGAAAGAAAAGAAATGGAATATTCTTATGAAGACGGCGGTCTTTACTACTTTATGGATCAGGAAACTTATGATATGGTTCCTGTTGACGCTGCAAACCTTGACGATAACTTCAAATTCGTTAAAGAAAATATGGTTTGTAAAATCCTTTCTTACAAAGGTAACGTTTTCGGTGTTGAACCACCAACATTCGTAACTCTTCAGGTTACACAAACTGACCCTGGCTTCAAAGGCGACACAGCTACTAACGCTACAAAACCAGCTACTCTTGAAACAGGTGCAGAAATTAAAGTTCCTCTCTTTATTGATGAAGGCGAAAGCATCAACATCGATACAAGAACAGGCGAATATCTCTCAAGAGCATAATTTCAATTTCGCAACATATATTAATTAATATTATTGTATGGAGGTTTTTACCATGACACTTACAGAAAAAGTTGCTTACCTTAAAGGTCTTGCAGAAGGCTTAAACCTTGACGAAAATGCAAAAGAAACAAAGCTTTTCAATGCTATGTTTGACATTTTAGAAGAAATGGCTCTCACAGTTAATGAAATTGATGAAGACCTTGCTACTGTTGAAGAATACGTTGAATGCATCGACGAAGACCTCGACGAGCTTGAAGAATTCATCTATGAAGATGACGATTTCTGCGACTGCGGTTGTGATTGCTGCGATGATGATGACGAGCTTTACGAAGTAGAGTGCCCATCTTGTGGTGAAGCAATTTATCTTGATGAGAGTATGTTCGATGAAGAATACATCGAATGCCCAGAATGTGGCGAAAAATTAGAACTCGACATCGATTTTGAAGATTGTGATTGCGACTGCGATTGCGATTGCTGTGACGACGAAGACTAATTTAAAAATATTTTAAATTTGTTCTTTACAAAACGAAAGTTTTGTGATAAGATATCAAAGTCCTTTTGACACGGTGTAAGGAGTAAACTCACTTTTGAGTATTTCACCTGCCTTTCACTGAGTCGATTGGTAAAAAATTTATGAGGTGAAAAAAATGACACAGGCAGAAAAACAAGCAATTATTAAAGAATATGCTACTCACGAAGGAGATACTGGTTCTCCAGAAGTACAAATCGCTGTTCTTACAAAAAGAATTAACGATTTAAACGAGCATCTTAAAGCTAACCACAAAGACCATCACTCACGCCGTGGTCTTCTCAAAATGGTAGGTCACAGAAGAAACCTTCTTGCTTACCTTCAGAAGAACGACATTGAACGTTACCGTGCTATCGTTGCACGTCTTGGTCTTCGTAAATAATTGCACTATTCGGGGCAAACGGTTTTCCGTTTGTCCCGTTCGTAGTTTTTTAACTACAAAAAATCCAGTTAATTCCTTACTGTTTTAGGTATTAGCGATAAAGAAAAGTTCAAATAAACCTAAAAATATTTTAACTTTTCTTTGTTGCTAAACCTCAGAAAACAAGTAGGAAAACATAGAAAAGAAAAGTCAGAAAAAAGAAAAGAGGTAAAAATTATGTTTAATGAATTCAGAACATTCGAAACAGAAGTTGCTGGCAGAAAATTAGTAATCGAAACTGGCAAAATGGCTGGTCTTGCAAATGGTGCTTGTCTTGTTCGTTACGGCGAAACAGAAGTACTTTGTACAGCTACAATGGCTCCAAAGCCAAGAGAAGGCGTTGACTTCTTCCCACTTTCAGTTGATTTTGAAGAAAAACTTTATTCAGTTGGTAGAATCCCAGGTTCTTTCGGCAGACGTGAAGGTAAGGCTTCTGACAAAGCTGTTCTTACTTCTCGTGTTATCGACAGACCAATCCGTCCACTCTTCCCAAAAGATATGAGAAACGACGTTTCTGTTGTTGCAACAGTTATGTCTGTTGACCCTGACTGCTCACCTGAAATCGCAGCTCTCTGGGGTGTTTCTACAGCTATTGCTATTTCAGATATTCCTTGGGACGGCCCTGTTTCAAGCGTTTCACTTGGTCTTGTTGATGGCAAATACGTTATCAACCCAAATCTTGAAGAAAGAGCAAAGACAGAAATGACTGTTACAGTTGCTTCTACTGACTCTCTCGTTGCTATGATTGAAGCTGGTGCAAACGAAATCTCAAACGAAGTTATGTTTGACGGTATTATGTTTGCTCACGAAGAAAACAAAAAAGTAGTTGAATTTATTAAGGGTATCGTTAAAGAAATCGGTAGAGAAAAAATTCCTTTCGAATCAAACGACCCTTCAGAAGAGCTTTACGAAGCAATTAAAGCATTTGCTATTGACGACGTTAAAGTTGCTCTTGATACAGATGACAAGAGAATCCGTGACGAAAGACTCCAACCAATTTATGACAGAGTTCACGCTGAATTTGATGAAAAATTCCCAGAAGAAGCTGCAAAAATTGACGATTGTCTTTACAAACTCCAGAAATTCATCGTTCGCCGTTGGCTTCTTGACGAAGGCAAACGTGTTGACGGCAGAGGTATTGACGAAATTCGTCCTCTCAACGCTCAAGTTGACCTTTTAAGCAGAGTTCACGGTTCAGGTATGTTTACACGTGGTCAGACTCAGGTTCTTTCAATTGCAACTCTCGGTACTGCTCGTGATGCTCAAATTCTTGACGGTATTGATGAAGAAGTTGAAAAGAGATATATTCACCACTACAACTTCCCTTCATATTCAGTTGGTGAAACAAAGCCATCACGTGGCCCTGGTAGACGTGAAATCGGTCACGGTGCTTTAGCAGAACGTTCACTCGTTCCAGTTATTCCATCAGTTGAAGAATTCCCATACACAATCCGTGTTGTTTCAGAAGTTCTTTCTTCAAACGGTTCAACATCACAAGGTTCAGTTTGTGGTTCTACACTCGCACTTATGGCTGCTGGTGTTCCAATTAAAGCACCTGTTGCTGGTATTTCTTGCGGTCTTGTTTCTGAGGGCGACCGTGTCATGACAATGGTTGATATTCAGGGTCTTGAAGAGTTCTTCGGCGATAT
>JAZNCY010000314.1:0-2647 GCA_045587825.1 Acutalibacteraceae bacterium | reverse complement strand
ACTCTTTTAAGCTTTAAAGAGTCTTTTGCTTCTATAAATCCATAAATAAGTTCAGGACAATATGTACTACCTGAACCGATAACTGTAACATTAATTTCTTTCATTTATATCAGTCCTTTAAAAGTAATTTATTTTTAAATTAGTCTTCTAATAACCAGTTAATGCAACCTGTTACTGGTGCTGCTGTGAGTTTAATAAAGTTAAACTTCTTATTTGTATTCTGGTGTAAAAGCTCACTCATTCTGTTAATGTAAATATCAGATGGGAGTTTTGTGTGCATTGAGCCAGAAAGAACAACGTTTATTGTTTCTTCATCAAACTGCATTTTCTTAATATGACCGCCGATAAAGTCTGCACCACGCTGTGCCATTTCTTCAATAACCTCTAAGGCTGCTTCGTCGCCAGCGTTAGCTGCTTCAAAAAAGCTACCAATAAGCACACGGATAAACGCTTCACACTTTTCTTCATCTTCAATAATCTGAATAGAATCAAGAAGTGTATCTCTGTCTTTAATACCTAATTTTTCAGTAAGTAAAGCAGTAATTTTGCTTTCTTTTTTACCTAAGCAAACGTCATCATAAACAATTCTAAATGTTTCATACGCTACCCAGTGACCGTTACCTTTATCACCTGAAAGACGGTCGAAGCCACCTATCTGGAGCATTTCGCCACGGCTATCTATTGAGTTACAGCAAGTACCAGTACCGCAGTTGTAACCGATACCAGCGCCAGCCTTGCCACCAGCTTTAATTACAATAAAGCCGTCGTTATAAATTTTGAAATCTTTAAGACCGCGTTTTGTTAATTCTTCACACATAGCATCGTGCTGATATGGATGGTCGATACCTGCAAGACCCATAAGCATACCTGTAATATCATCACGGCTTTTGCCTGTCTTTTTAAGAAGCTCATCTACACCAGCAGTAATAATATCTGCTGCCTGTGGGAAGCTACCCTCCATATTTTCGTGGTTAGAAGCAGGACCCTCGTGAAGCTCTAACATATTTTTATTTTCATCGAAAAGTGCAAATGCGGTTTTGGTTCCGCCACCATCAACACCAATATAAAATTTCATAATTATTCTCTCCGATTATTTATTTTCTTTATGTTCTTCACTTACTTCGCAAACTTCGTTTAAGCAATATGTACCAGTTCTGTATGGTTCTCTGTCAATCCATTTACCATTTGTAAAGTCAGGGAATGCAACTGGTGCACCACCTAATGCAACTGATTGCTCTGAAAGACAAGTAACTGCCATCCAAGCAGCAGTATCATAAACGTCGATTGGTGAACTGCCGTGATTTAAGCTATCAACATAAGCAGAAAGAACAAGGAAGTCCATACCACCGTGACCTGCTTTAATACCATCGTTTTCATAAGCCTGCCAGAGAGGATGCTCATATTTTTCACGCCAGGTTTTAAAACTATCCCATTCGTGTTGCTTTTCAGACTGACCCTCAATATAAATTCTGCCGTAGCCATCTGGAGCTTCTTCATAAATACCCTTTGTACCCTGAACCATATAATCTCTTGAATATGGTCTTGGTAAGCAACAGTCGTGATTTAATGTAATTGTTTCACCATTAGCACATTTTATAATTGTAGTAGTAACGTCACCGCAATTAAAGTCTGTGCCATAAAGGTCGTAATCTTCACCTTTATTTTCTTTAATCCAAACGTTAAGACCTTTTGACTTACTTGAAACTGAAGTAAGTGTCAAGAAACGGTTACCACGGTTAATGCCTATAAGTTTTGCGATAGGACCTAACTGGTGAGTAGGATAAAGCTCACCGTTTCTCATCATAAAGTTAAAGAGTCTGCCATGGATATTTTCACGACCTAATGAAATTTCATCTCTTAAATCGTGACGATAGCCACCTTCAAGGTGAATAATTTCGCCTAAAAGACCTTTTCTTACCATATTGAAAACGGCCACTTCATTTCTGTCATAACAGCAGTTTTCAAGAAGCATACAAATTTTGCCTGTTTCTTCGCTTGTTCTGACAAGTTGCCAGCACTCTTCAATAGAAGCTGCGCCGCCAACCTCCATAGCAACGTGAAGACCAGCCTTCATTGCATCAACTGCGATTCTTGAGTGAGTAATCCATGTTGTTGCAATTAAAACTGCATCAAGCTCTTCTTTTTCGAACATTTCTTTATAATCAAGGTAAGCTTTTACTGGATATTCTTTATTGTTTCTGTTTTCAACAATTTCAATACCTTTTTCTGCTCTTTCAACAATAAGGTCACAAACTGCAGGAACCTTTACGCCTTCAACCTGAAGGAGTAAATCGAGCATACCTGAGCCTCTGCCGCTGATACCAATAAAACCAATTCTTTGTACTTTGTTTGCCATAAAAATCACCTTTTAAAATAATTTAAACATACGGGTTTATTGTAGCATAGATTTTTGGGTTTTTCAATGATATTTGCAAAAAATATTAGGTTTTGGATGTTAGGTGTTAGGTGTTAGATTTACAAAAAATAATGAGTTCTATCATTTCAGTTAACATAAACTTCTAATGATAGAACTCATTTCAAATATTTTACACTAATTAAATGCAAAGTATTCCTAAAACCTAATATCTAATATCTAATATCTAATATCTAATATCTAATATCTAATATCTAATATCTAATACCTAAT
>JAZNCY010000313.1:0-3273 GCA_045587825.1 Acutalibacteraceae bacterium | reverse complement strand
TCTTCTGTATTTCTTTTTATAGTTGAAGTTCTCATTTTCCTTCTCCTTTTATAAGAATAATAGTTTCAATAAGCTTTTGCATTTGTTCTTTTGTGCCTATTGTAATTCTGTTAAAATCTTTGATTTTTTCATCTGTAAAGTGACGGACTAAAACGCCTTTTGATTTTAAAGCTTTATAAAGCTCTTCGCCACCTATAAAATCTGCCTTTGCAAATACAAAGTTTGCTTTTGATGGCAAAATCTCAAAGCCTAATTTTTCTAATTCAGCTACAGTATATTCTCTTGCTTCGATTATTTTTTTAGCATTTTCTTTATAATAACTGTCGCTTTCTAATGCTGCAACACCAGCTAAAAGAGTTAAACGATTTATACTGTATGGATTAGTAGAAAACTTAATCTTTTCAAGGTCTTTAATTATTTCTTCATTACCAATAGCAAAACCGAGTCTTGCACCTGCTAAGCTTCTTGATTTAGAATAAGTCATTACAACTAAAAGATTGTCGTATTTCTTTGTGAGATTATATGCAGACTCAGCACCAAAATCAACGTAAGCTTCGTCAATTAAAACTACGTTGTTTGGGTTGGTTTTTACAATCTGCTCAACTTCATTAAGAGAAAGAGCAATTCCTGTAGGTGCGTTTGGATTTGCAATTACAATAAATTTATTCTGATTACAATAATCGTTAATATCAATTGTAAAATCCTCTTTTAATGGTACTCTTGTGTATTTTACACCATATAAATCGGCGTAAACTTTATAAAAACCATAAGAGATTTCTGGGAATAACGCTTCAACCTCGTCACCACAAAACGCCATAAAACTGAAATTTAAAATATCGTCTGAACCATTTGAAACGTAAATATTTTTACTTTCAACGTTATAAACTTCTGCTAATTTATTTTTTAAGAGTTTACATTCCGGGTCAGAATATAAATTTAATTTACTGACTTCTGCTGAATTCACCGCATCTAAAACAGACTTTGAGGGCGGATATGGTGACTCATTTGTATTTAACTTGATATATTGCTGGTCTTGTGGTTGTTCACCTGGAGTGTATTCTTTTAAAGACCAATATTTTTTATTTAAAAATTTACTCATTCTTTTTCAAACCTTATTGTTGTACTTTTGGCGTGTGCCCCTAAGCCTTCACTTTGGGCAAAATAAGCAACGTCATCTTTAACTTTTTCTAAAGCTTCAGCTGTGTAATATGTATATTGAGTTTTCTTGACAAAATCATCAACCGAAAGTGGACTTGAGAATTTTGCAGTACCGCTCGTTGGTAACGTGTGGTTAGGACCTGCATAATAGTCACCCAACGCTTCTGGGCAATTTTTACCCATAAAGATTGAACCTGCATTGTCAATTAAATCAAGATAATCAAAAGGATTATCTACACAGATCTCAAGGTGTTCAGGTGCAATTTCGTTAGCAATTTTTACTGCTTCTTCTATTGAAGAAGAAACAATGATTTTACCGTTATTATCAATAGATGCTCTTGCAATTTCTGCTCTTGGTAAGAGTGGGATTTGTCTTTCTAACTCTTCAATTACTTCATCAGCAAGTTTATCACTATCAGTAACTAAAACTGCACTTGCCATTTTGTCGTGCTCAGCTTGTGAAAGTAAATCTGCCGCAACATTTTTAGCTTCACAAGTGCCATCTGCAATAACAAGAATTTCAGAAGGTCCAGCAATCATATCAATAGAAACCATACCAAATACTTGTTTTTTGGCTTCAGCAACAAAAGCATTACCAGGGCCTACAATTTTATAAACATTAGGAACACTTTCTGTACCATAAGCTAAAGCTGCAACTGCCTGAGCGCCACCTAATTTAAAAATTCTGTCTACTCCGGCAATTTTAGCAGCAGCAAGAATTACAGGGTTAACCTTGCCGTCCTGAGATGGTGGTGTTACCATTATAATTTCTTTACAACCAGCAATTTTAGCTGGAATTGTATCCATTAAAACTGTTGATGGGTACGCTGCAGTACCACCTGGCACATAAACACCAACTTTTTCAATAGGTGTAACCTTCTGACCAGTCACAATCCCCTTTTTATCATTAATTATAAAGCTATTGCGAACTTGTCTTTTGTGAAAATCTTTAATATTTTCAGCGGCAGTTTTAATAATTTCAATAAAACGTGGTTCAACTAATTTGAATGCTTCTTCAATTTCTGCTTCTGTTACTTCTAATGAAGTTAATTTTGCTTTATCGAACTTTTCGCAATACTCAAAAAGTGCTTTATCACCATTTGTTCTGACGTTTTTTATTATATCAGCAACTATATCTTCTACAGATGAGGTTGGCTCAAAACGTGCGAAGATTTCTTCGTTTGAAACTTCACCGAATTTATATTTTTTAATCATTATTTGTCATCCTTTGATTTTTTCTCTTCTACTTGTAACGCTAATGCATTTTTAATATTATTAATTTCTTCGTTTTTAAATTTAAGACTTGCTTTGTTAGAAATAAGTCTTGCACTAATCTCTACAATAGTTTCTTTTGGTTCTAAGTTATTTTCAATAAGTGTTTTACCAGTTTCAACAATATCTACAATAACATCTGAAAGACCTAAAATTGGTGCAATTTCTATTGAGCCATTAAGCTTAATTATATCAATATCACGGCATTTTTCACTATAAAAAGTTTTTGCGATATTAACAAATTTTGTAGCAACTCTCAAGGTTTTATCTGTATCGTCTCTGAAATCCTTGTGTGCTGCAACAGCCATTCTACATTTTCCTAAATCTAAGTCAAGCATTTCGTAAACATCTGGCTCATATTCAAGTAAAATATCTTTACCAGCAACGCCTATATCAGCAGCGCCACGTTCAACATAAATTGCAACGTCTGATGGTTTAACCCAGAAAAAACGAACACCAGTTTCTTCATTTTCAAAAATAAGCTTACGTGTATTTTCTTTTATAGATGGGCAAGAGTAACCAGCTTTTTCAAACATATCGTAAACCTTTTCACCAAGTCTGCCTTTTGGGAGAGCAACGTTAACTATTTGTTTCATATTTCTTCTACCCCTTCCGCAGTAATTTTAAACGCTTTACGATATTTAATGTTTTCTGGAATTTCATTTTGCACTAAAACTGATGCATTTTCTTTCTTTAAATCTGTAACACATTTTGAAATAACCGAAATATCATCGGTATCATTTTTTAATAAAATATAATCAACGTCAAATTGTTTTTCAGTATTATTATATCTTTGTAATAAATCAAGATAAACTGCAAAGCCTACAGCCTTATCTTTTCTAC
>JAZNCY010000312.1:0-2242 GCA_045587825.1 Acutalibacteraceae bacterium | reverse complement strand
CGTCAGTTAGCAGGTATGCGTGGTCTTATTGCTAACACAGCAGGTAAAACTATCGAAATCCCAATCAGAGCTAACTACCGTGAAGGTCTTAATATCATTGAATATTTCATTTCTTCACGTGGTGCTCGTAAAGGTCTTGCTGATACAGCTCTTCGTACTGCTGACTCTGGTTATCTTACAAGACGTCTTGTTGACGTTTCTCAGGAATGTATCATTCGTGAAGAAGATTGCCACTGTCACGACGGTCTCGAAGTTTACGATATCAAAGATGGTAACGATATTATCGAACCATTGGAAGAAAGACTTACAGGCAGATATCTTCTTGAGGACTTCAATGAAGGTGGCGTAGTAGTAAGTAAGGATGAAATGCTTACAGATACTAAAGCTGCTGAAGTTGCAAAAGTTGTTAACTCAAGAGAAAATGCTGAAGACAGAAAAATCAAAATCCGTTCACTTCTTACTTGTGAATCTGAACACGGTGTATGTATTAAGTGCTATGGTAGAAACCTTGCAACAGCAGGTCCTGTTACAGTTGGTGAAGCAGTTGGTATTATCGCTGCTCAGTCAATCGGTGAACCTGGTACACAGCTTACAATGAGAACGTTCCACACCGGTGGTGTTGCTTCTTCTGCCGATATTACACAGGGTCTTCCACGTGTTGAAGAGCTCTTTGAAGGCAGAAAGCCAAAGACACTTGCAATGCTCAGTGAAATCTCAGGTACAGTTTCATTTGAAGAAATCAAAAAGAGCAAGCACGTTGTTGTTACTGGTGAGGATGATGTTAAGAAATATCTTATTCCTTACGATGCAAGACTTTGCCCTGAAATCGTTGAAGGCGCTCACATCAAGCAAGGTCAACACCTCACAGAAGGTGCTGTTAACCCACACGATGTTCTTGCAGTTCTCGGCGTAGATGCAGTTCACAACTATCTTATTAAAGAAGTTCAGATGACTTACCGTATGCAGGGTGTTGATATCAACGACAAGCATATCGAGGTTATCGTTCGTCAGATGATGCGCAAAGTGAAAATTGAAGAGCCAGGCTCAACAGATTTACTTCAGGGCACATCAGTTGAAAAGAGAGAGCTTAATGCAGCAAACAGAGCTGCTAAAGCAAGATGTGAAGCAACAGGTGAAGAATTTGTTCCTGCAACATATTCACCAGTTCTTCTCGGTATTACAAAAGCTTCTCTTGCTACAGAGTCATTCCTTTCAGCAGCATCATTCCAGGAAACAACTAAGGTTCTTACAGATGCAGCTATTCGTGGTAAGGTTGACCCACTCCTTGGTCTTAAAGAAAACGTTATCATTGGTAAGCTTCTTCCATCAGGTACTGGTATGAAGTGCTACAATGAAGTTGACATCGTTTCTACAGAACCAAAAATTTCAGAAGAAGTTTTAACTGATAGCAGCTTTTCTGAAATAATGGAAGCAGTTAGTGCAACAGAAGAACAAGCAGAGTGATTAAAAATCACAAAAACTTGTGCATTTTAACGATTTTAAAATTTAATCTTTGTTAAGTGTTGACAAAGTCGTTTTAAAATGGTAAATTTATTCTTGCATGTGTGGGAGAAGGTGCGCCTTCTCCCTGCATATACACATTAAATTTTCGGAGGTGAAATACTTGCCAACATTTAATCAGCTCGTACGCAACGGAAGAGAGACTCTTGAAAAGAAGTCAAAAGCTCCAGCACTCGGTAAAGGTCTTAACTCAAAGAAAAATGTTCTTACAAACAACAACTCTCCACAAAAGAGAGGCGTTTGCACAGTTGTTAAGACTGACACACCTAAGAAGCCTAACTCAGCGCTTCGTAAACTTGCCAGAGTTCGTCTCACAAATGGTATTGAAGTTTCTGCTTACATTCCAGGCGTGGGTCACAACTTACAAGAGCACAGCGTGGTACTTATCCGTGGTGGTCGTGTTAAGGACCTTCCTGGTGTTCGTTACCACATCATTAGAGGTACACTTGATGCTCAAGGTGTTGCCAACAGGGCGCAATCTCGTTCAAAATACGGTGCAAAGCGTCCAAAGGCTGGTGCTAAGAAGTAACTACCATTGTAATTCATGCAGTGTAGCGGCATTTATATAAATGACCTCTGCATTGGTGAACGGAAGGTAATACTTTCGAGTACCTATGATATCATTATAATTATGAAGGAGGGAAGCGAAGTGCCAAGAAGAGGCCAGATAGCAAAACGTGATGTTTTGCCAGATCCGCTTTACAACTCTAAGCTTGTTACA
>JAZNCY010000311.1:0-8034 GCA_045587825.1 Acutalibacteraceae bacterium | reverse complement strand
CAGCCTTTTTTGCATCACGCTCTAACATATTTTCCCAGTCGTAGTTAGGAATGTTTGTGCCACAATGTGGGCATTCTGCTTTAACGTTCCAGAAGTGTAACGTTTTAAAACAATGTGGACAATAAGACATATTTTCACCGCCTTTAGTAATTAGGTGTTAGATGTTAGCGATTAATAATCTAAAACTCTGAGAATATTCTTAACTTCAACGCCGAGTGCGCTGATTTTGTTTCTTGCTTCTTTTTCGTTCATAAGTGGTGTAACAAAAGCAATTTCTGTTTTTGCTTCTGCTTCAAGAATCTGAACGTCAGTAAATGTTGCTCGAACTTTTTCTGCTACTGCATTGTAATCGTTTACAGCAGCTCTTATGTAAAGAGAAGAGCTTTGCTCTAATGGGTTGATAACGTAATCGTTTTCAGCATCATCCCAGCCAATAAGTTTTCTTTTATCAGTATGCTTTGCGCAGTCAATAACGTCTGCAACAACAGCACTTGCTGTTGGGAATTTACCAGCACCTCTGCCGTAGAATACTACGTCACCCACAGCATCGCCACGTACGAGAATTGCATTGAAAACATCTGAAACAGATGCTAACTGGCAACCATTTTTAATAAGGCAAGGACCAACTGTTGCAGAAATTTTACCATTTTCAAGCTTTTTAGCACGTCCGATAAGCTTTATTACGCCACCCCAGATTTTAGCATATTCAACATCTTCTTTTGAAATGTTTACAATACCTTCTGCTTCTACTTCATCAGGGTAAACGTGTTTACCGAAGCAAAGAGATGCTAAAATACAAATCTTTCTTGCAGCATCGTGACCTAAAATATCTGCTGATGGGTCTCTTTCAGCGTAGCCGTTTGCCTGAGCAATTTTAAGTGCTTCGTCAAAATCCATACCCTCATCAATCATCTTAGTGAGAATGAAGTTTGTAGTACCATTGAGAATACCAGCAACCTCCTGGAATTCGTTTGCAGCAAGACATTGGTTAATTGGTCTTATAACAGGAATACCGCCACCAACACTTGCTTCAAATAAGAAGTTAACGTTATTTTCCTTTGCTAACTCTAAAAGCTCGTAACCTTTTGCAGCAACAAGCTCTTTGTTAGAAGTAACAACGCTTTTACCAGCCTTTAAAGATTTTGAAACAAAATCAAAAGCAGGGTTTACACCACCCATTGTTTCAACAACTATCTTTATATCGTTATCATTTAAAATGTCGTTAAAATCTTTTGTGAAAAGCTCTGCTAACTGATGTGATGAAAAATCACGGATATCAAGAATTTTCTTAACGTCAAGAGAACTTTGACCGCTTCTTGAAGCGATAGTATTTTTGTTTTTGAGGATTAACTCGACAACGCCAGAACCGACTGTGCCGAAACCCATAACTGCAATCTGCATTTTTTACACCCCGAGTATATATTATTACATTTATATATTATTCCATCATTTTAGCATAATTAAATGGGATAATAAAGAGTTTTTTACAAAAAAATTGAAAAATGTTAAATTTTGTTAAAAAATTATGTCAATTATGAAATTTTCATTGTAATATTTCTAAAAAAGGTATAATATATAATAGAAAATAAAAAACAGGAGAAAGTAATGGAAAGTGTTATTGAAAAAAGAAAAGCGTTCATAATAAATTTTGTTTATGCAGTTATATGTGTAGGTCTTTTCTATGTGTTTATAAAATATTGTCTTGGCGTTCTTGCGCCATTTATAATTGCCTTTATATTGGCTTATGCTTTACAAAGACCTATTAAATGGGCTAAGAAAAAATTGCACTTAAAATCACACGGCATAATTTCATTTTTACTTGTATTGCTTGTAGTTTGTATTGTATTTGGTGCATTGTCTATAGCAGTTTTAGTGCTTTTCAATGAACTTAAAAGCTTTGCAACTTACTTAACAACACAGTTTTCTTCAATAGATGAATTAATTGTAACTTTAGAAAATTATGCTATGGGTGTAATAGTTCGTTTACCAGAGAGTGTGAGGGGAACAATAGGTGACTATGTTACAAATGCTTTCGATTCTTTAGGTGAAGGTCAGTCAGAGCTTGATTTGTCAATGCTTTCAGCACCACTCAGCGGAGCGTGGAGTGTTGTAAAAAGCTTACCCTCAACAATTCTTTCTGTTGTTGTTGCGGTAGTTTCCTGCTTCTTTATGGCAAGTGATTATGACAAGGTTAAAGAATTAGTTTTAGGTTTCTTTAGTGATGGCAAAAGAAAATCTATAGTAAAAACAAAAAGAACTGCTACAAAAGCAATAGCAAAGCTTTTAAAAGCTTATGTAACAATTATGGCTATCACTTTTGCAGAGATGTTTTTAGGTCTTTTCCTTTTAAAGCTTATTGGCGTTTATGATGGAAGTTATATAGCAATTATTTCATTTGTAACCTGTATAATTGATATTATCCCTGTTTTAGGTACTGGTACAGTTCTTATTCCGTGGGCTGTTTATAATCTTATTTTCGGCAATTTTGGAATGGGTGTAGGTCTCCTTGTTATTTATGCTGTTATTACTGTTATAAGACAGATAGTTGAACCAAAGCTTGTGGCAAATGAAGCTGGACTTCCTGCAATAGTAACAATTATGGCTATGTTCCTTGGCGTAAGAATTTTCGGTGCTTTCGGAATTATTCTTCTTCCGTTTACAGTAATTATTTTAAAACTTCTTTACGATGAGGGTGTTTTTAAGACAAAAACCGTGGTCAAAAATACAGAGAAGAAGAAAAAAACAACTGGAGAGAATAAATAATGATAGATTTTGGTTACATTGATATTCACTCTCATACGCTTTGGGGGATGGATGATGGTGCAAGCGATATTGAAACATCGGTTGAGCTTTGCAGACTTGCACACGAAACGGGAACCGATATACTTTTTCTGACTCCACATATAGTTCATTGGGAAGATGCAAGCGCACTTTACGATGCACGTGAAGAAAGAGCAAGGTATCTTCAGAATATTTTAAACAATGAGGGCAGAGATTTAAGACTCGTTAAAGGTTTTGAAATTCTTTGTGATGACGATATATTTGATATAAAATATTTTGCTCCATACACATTGGGCGAGTCTGACTATATTCTTATTGAATTCGATTTCTTCAGAACAACTGAGGATGATGTCAGCGCCTGGTGCGATTATCTTATTAACAATAGTCTTGTGCCTGTAATAGCACACCCTGAACGATATGAATTCGTTAAGAATGATATTGGAGTTATTGACCGTCTTAGTGATAAAGGCTGTCTTTTCCAGATTAATGCAGGTTCACCAGTTGGCGCATTCGGTGAAGTTGAGTGTGATGTAGCATTAAGAATGTTATTTAATGGTTACGTGGATTTTATTGGTTCAGATGCTCACGACCTCAGATGGCGTACAACTGATATTGATATGTTTATAAGGGATTACCCGGAGGATTTAGAGGATTTGCTTTATATAGCATTGAGAGAAAATCCAGAAAAGCTTCTTAATAACGAAGAAATAGTCCCTGAACGACTTGGATTTTTAGCAGATTATTGAGTAGAAAATAACCAATTATTAAAACAACTGCCAATTTGTTAACAAAAAATTTAAAATTTTTGAAAAAATATCGTTTTTATTCTTTAAAAGAAAAATAAAATAGGAAATATGTGTTATTATTCCTGTGTAGATAGAATAAAGGAGGAAATATTTATGGGTGATATGTTAGTTTCTATGTGGTCAATTATGGCAAACTTCGGTTTCGATACAGCTGACCTTGCTAATAAAATTGCGAATATTATCGCAAAAGACGAGAATGGTGATTATACAGGTACACTTGCTCCTGTTGCTGATATCCCACTCATCGGTACTGTTATCGGTCTCTTTGCTGATATCGGTAATGCATCTGGTCAGGCAACACCTACAACTATTTCTTAATTTAAGAGAAGTTAGTTCACACAGAGAGTGTAGTTTTCTGCACTCTCTTTTGTTTTTACAATTTGTTCAAATTTTGTAAATATAATATAGCATTATATATAATAGTATATATTACATTATAATATAGAGTGAGTGTATTCGAATCAGATATGGTTTAATACAGTAATTCTTAAGAGGTGTTTTTGTGAGCGGTGAAAAAAATAAACTCGACAGTAAAAGCAAACAACTCATAGTCGGGATATTTGCAATTTTGATTTTAATGACTTTTTCAGCAGTTATGATTATTGCTGCTTATAATTTCAGTTTACACGATAATAGCGAAAGTACAACTTCTGATGTAAACGGTTTACAGAACTCTGCTCCGGTAAGTGTTGTTACTACTACTGATATGTTGCAGAACAATCTTACAACGACTGGTGGTTCAAATGAACCTGTTACATCTGCTGATAATAGTCAGTCGATAGGTGAGGAAGATATTTCAGTAGAAGGGCTTGAGGAATTTACCAAAACAGGTGATAATCAGATTTCAGATTCTCCTGACAATGAATTTATAAAATTAGTTGTAAATGAAAAAGGTGCTGATGCTGAAAAGCTTGTAGCAATTTATGCAGTTCCTGATTTAGGTAATAATTTTGTTCTTGAATTTGACAATAAGCGTGATAGTGACGGAAATATTATCAGAAGTCCTAAAACGTTAAAACGTATATACCATATTAATAAAGAACGTAGTATTACTGTTGCTACTGGTAAACCAACAGGTAATGAGGGCGTAGATTACGGCACCAGCCTTATGACTTATTATCTTGTTACAGATGTTGTAATGCCAGAATTCCCGGAGTATTTTACAGATGTAGGTTAATATTTACAAACGGATGCACCTAAAATGTGCCTGGTTTGTTCAAAAATACCTGCTATACAACATTCACAAAAAAATCTTTAAAATTTCTCAAAAAATGCTAAAAAAACTCTTGCATTTTTGAAACTATTATGTTAGTATATTAGGGCACGCGAAAGGGCGTGTCCTATTTTCATGCCCTTTTTGCGAAATGATATGCGATGATGCGGGAGGTGGCTGCCTTTAGTGGCAGGGAATTTCCGCGGAGTATGTCCGATTTTAAACCGGGCGATTTTAAATACTGTGCAAGCTGTATTGCCTACCTTAACTGAGGCTTTCGGCATTGTACGTAGCGCAAGTTTTTCCCGGAAGTTTATTCCGGTTTTTAAACGGAGTGAGCGAACACCCCGGGAGAGTTGTTAAAATTTGCGTAAGCCCGCCAAAATTTTTAGGAGGCGTTAAAAATGGCAGTTAAGGAAAAAATCAGAATCAGACTCAAAGGTTACGACCACAACGTTGTTGACAAGGCAGCAGAAAAGATTGTTGAAACAGCAAAGCGTACAGGCGCTCAGGTTTCAGGTCCTATTCCGCTCCCAACAGAAAAAGAGGTTGTTACAGTTCTCAGAGCTGTTCACAAGTACAAAGATTCTCGTGAACAATTCGAACAAAGAACTCACAAGAGACTCATTGACATTCTCAGACCTTCAAACAAAACTGTTGAAGCTCTCACAGGTCTTGAGCTCCCAGCTGGTGTTGATTTTGAAATCAAACTTTAATCCGATAAAAGTTTGATTTTGAATATACCTATTATATATAGGTGTTGCAGGTCATGTTGGCGAAAGTCAACCAATAATCTGACAGGAGGAAAAAATTATGAAAAAAGGTCTTATCGGAAAGAAAATCGGCATGACTCAGATTTTCGATGAAAAAGGTAACATGATTCCTGTTACTGTTATCGAAGCAGGTCCATGCGCAGTTGTTCAGAAGAAAACAACTGAAAATGACGGCTATGAAGCTGTTCAGCTTGGTTACGGCGATATGAAAGCTAACAAAGTGAACAAACCTATGAAAGGTCACTTCGGTAAAGCTGATGTTGCTCCAAAGAAAGTTCTTAAAGAATTTAAGTTAGCTGATACTTCAAGTCTTAACGTTGGTGATATCGTTAAAGCAGACATTTTCGCTGCTGGCGAATTCGTTGACGTAGTTGGTACAAGTAAGGGTAAAGGTACTGCTGGCGTTATCAAACGTTGGAACTTCGGCAGACTCAGAGAAACACACGGTACAGGTCCTGTTGCAAGACACGGTGGTTCTTTAGGTGTTATCGACCCAGCTCGTATCTTCAAAGGTAAGAAAATGGCAGGTCACCTCGGTACAGAGCGTGTAACTGTTCAGAATCTCAGCGTAGTTAAAGTTGACAGTGAAAACAATCTTATCGCTATCAAAGGTTCAGTTCCTGGTCCTAAGGGCGGCATCGTTGTTATTGCTGACAGCGTAAAGAAAGCGTAAGGAAGGAGTGTAACAGATGAGTAAGTTATCAGTACTTGATATGGCAGGCAAGAAAGTTTCTGACATCGAGCTTAAAGATTCTATCTTCAATATCGAACCAAATATGTCAGCAATGCATCTTGTTGTTGTTAGCTATTTAGCAAATCAGCGTCAGGGCACTCAGTCCACAAAGACTCGTTCAGAAGTAAGCGGTGGCGGTAAAAAGCCATGGAGACAAAAGGGTACAGGTCGTGCAAGACAGGGTTCTACAAGATCACCTCAATGGTATCACGGTGGTATCGCTCTTGGTCCAAAGCCTCGCACATACGGCATTGACGTTAACAAGAAGGTTAGAAGACTTGCAATGAAGTCTGCTCTTTCTTCAAAGGTTGCAGCAGATGAAATGATCGTTCTCGACTCTGTTAAACTTGATGCAATCAAAACAAAAGAAATTGCTAAAATGTTCGAAGCTATCAAAGCTCAGAAGAAAGTTCTCGTAGTTCTTCCAGAAAATAACGAAGTTATCTACAAGAGCACAAGAAACATTGAGGGTGCTAAAGTTTCTACTGTTAATACTCTTAATGTATATGACATTCTTAACTGCGATACAATCGTTGTTCTTAAGGATGCTGTTACTAAGATTGAGGAGGTATATGCATAATGAAAATGGCACAAGACATTATCATTAAACCTATCATCACAGAAGATTCAATGATGGGTATTGCCTCAAAGAAGTACACATTTAAAGTTGCTAACGATGCTAACAAGCTTGAAATTGCAAAAGCAGTTGAAGAGCTCTTCGGCGTTAAAGTAGCAAAGGTAAATACAATCAATGTCAGCGGTAAGTACAGAAGATACGGTATCCACGAAGGCTACAAAGCTTCTTGGAAAAAAGCTATCGTAACACTTACTGAAGATTCAAAGACAATTGAGTTCTTTGACGGCTTGATGTAATCTGTAAATTAAAAACTATAATAAATTATACCCAATGGTATAGTATGGAGTTGACATTCTCCGCAAAGCCATATTAGGAGTGTGAATAAAATGTCTATTAAAGTTTACAACCCGACAACAAATGCTCGTCGTGGTATGTCAGTTACAGATTATTCAGAACTTTCAAAAGTTGCTCCAGAAAAAAGTCTTTTAAGACCTCTTAAAAAGAATTCCGGTCGTAACAACTACGGTAGAATCACAGTTCGTCATCACGGTGGCGGAAACCGCAGAAAGTACAGAGTAATCGACTTCAAGAGAACAAAGTTTGATGTAGAAGCTATTGTTAAAACTCTTGAATATGATCCAAACCGTTCAGCTCACATCGCTCTCATCGAATATGCTGATGGCGTTAAGAGCTATATCCTTGCACCTGTTGGTCTTAAAGTTGGCGACAAAGTTGTTGCAGGTCCAAATGCAGATATTAAACCAGGTAACGCATTACCTCTTACAAATATCCCTGTAGGTACTTTCATCCACAACGTTGAACTTTATCCAGGCAAAGGCGGTCAGCTTGCAAGAGCTGCAGGTAATGCTGCTCAGCTTATGGCTAAAGAAGGCGCTTATGCTCTTCTTCGTCTTCCTTCAGGTGAACTTCGTAACGTTCCAGTTCAATGCATGGCTACAGTTGGCCAGGTAGGTAATACTGATCACGAAAACGTTAAAATCGGTAAAGCCGGTCGTACACGTCACCTCGGTATCAGACCTACAGTTCGTGGTTCTGTAATGAACCCATGTGACCACCCACACGGTGGTGGTGAAGGTAAGTCTCCTGTTGGTCGTCCGGGTCCTGTTACACCATGGGGCAAGCCAGCTCTT
>JAZNCY010000310.1:0-2982 GCA_045587825.1 Acutalibacteraceae bacterium | reverse complement strand
CTTGTCTTTTCTTTAATTCTCTCTCCGCTTGTGAGAGTCTTAAATATTTTGGTACTAACATATCTGATGAAACTGCATTGTTTTCATCTTTTAAAATCAGTTCTTCTGCGATTAACGCTACTGAAGAAGCACTTTGCTAACGGATTGTTGGTGATGCAATTGAAATACCTTCTAAAACATCTTTCATCTTATTATAGCAGACGTTTGCTCCGTCGCCTATTAAAACTATTTGTTTATCTTGTGTTTTAAGGCGTTCTGTAAGTTCATCAATGGTAATTGCTTCATCTTCTGTTAAACGCTTTGTTTCACCCCTTAAACAGTCAAACGTAGCAGTATAAACCTGATTGCAACGAGCGTCCATTACAGCTACTGCAATTACTCCAGTATTTTCCAATGGTTTTGCAATTGCTTCTAAGGTAGAAACGCCAACACATTTTTTATTTAACGGGTCAGAGAGACCTTTAACTAACGAAACACCAATTCTTATACCGGTAAATGAACCAGGTCCGTTCGATACTGCTACATAGTCAATATCGTTTATTGTAACGTTTGCTTTTTTTAACGTATTTTCAACCATTGGCATTAAAGTCTGGCTATGTGTAAGCCCTGTGTTTGAACTTGTGAGAGCAATTACCTTGCCATTTTCAACAACTGAAACACTGGCACTTGTAGCAGAGCTTTCAAGACCAAGAATCTTCATAAATTTTGTCACCACTCATTTTTAAAATACGGCTTTCATCTGTTTTGCCGTGTTCAATTTCAATTCTTATATAATTTTCAGGGAGTGCATTCTCAATATTTTCACTCCACTCAATAGCCAAAACTGCATTTGTGTCAAGGTAATCAAAAAAACCTGTTGAACATAAATCGTCAAAGTCTGTAATTCTATACATATCAAAATGATAAAGCTTTTTACTGTTACCATATTCATTAACGAGCGCAAAGGTAGGGCTCGACACTTCGGCATTTACTCCCATACCCTCGCAAAGACCAGAAGTAAAAGTTGTTTTGCCCATTCCTAAACCGCCGAAATAAGCAATAACTTCGCCACCTTTTAAGACACTTCCGAGTTTTCTTGCATATTCTATTGTTTCTTCGTAAGATGAAGTTTCTACAATAACCATAATTTTAACATTTACCCCACTTGAAATTGAACAAAGATATATGTATAATAATAACAATATTCTTAGATAAAATCAAGGGGGCAAGGACTTGAAAAAGTTTTTTTCTTTAACGAAAAGATTTATTCAAGAAACTGACAACCTGTTATTAATACTTATTACTGCTACTTCTATTTTTGGGGTGCTTATGGTTTACACCACTACACGCTGTCGATTAGAAGATGGACAGACAATAGCACGTGACGCTACTGTTATGATTATTGCTGCTGCTTTGGGTATTATTGCAACGCTTGTCATTTCTTCAATAGATTATGAACTGATAATGAAGCTATGGCCTATTATAGCCGGTTTTTGTGTCGCACTTATGCTGTTAACGCTTGCAATTGGTGCTGCACCTGAAGAAAGACCTGACTCAAGATGCTGGATTAAAATTGGTAGTATTTATTTTCAATCGTCAGAGCTTGTTAAAATTGGGTTTTTAATAACCTTTTCTATGCACCTTGAGCTTGTAAGAGACAGCATAAACAGTTTAAAATCTGTTATTGCTTTAGGCATTCACGCTATGGTTCCTATTGGTCTTGTTATTCTTACAGGTGATATGGGCTCTGCCTTAGTTTTTATGATTATGGCAGTTGGTCTTCTCTTCTTTGCTGGTCTTCACTGGGGTTATTTTGCTTGTGGTGGTCTTTTGCTTCTTGCTTCATCCCCTCTTATTTGGATGTTTGTATTCAGCGAATATCAGAAAAACAGATTTTTAGCACTTTTCCGCCCAGAGCAATTCACAAACGAAAGCTTCCAACAGTTATTAGGTCTTAACGCTCTTGGTTCTGGTGGCTTCTGGGGGACGGGCTTCACTAAAGGCATTTACACTCAGGGTGGCATTGTTCCTGCAAGTGAAAACGATATGATTTTTACATCTATTGGTGAAGAAACCGGATTTTTCGGTTGCATTGTTTCCTTAGGACTTTTATTTGCTATAGTTTACAGAATGATAAAAATTGCAAAAAGCTCAAGAGATTTCTCAACACAGCTTTTCTGCTATGGTATGGCAGTTATGATTTCTGCTCAGGTGCTTATTAACATTGGTATGTGTCTTATGATTTTACCAGTTATCGGTATTACGTTACCATTCTTCAGCGCTGGTGGTTCGAGTACACTTTGCCTTTATATTGGTTTAGGTCTTGTATTCAGTATTTATCGCTTCAATCGTTCAAGAGCAGCGGTTAACTTCCGTCTCAGTAGAATTTCAACACCGTTCTCTGAATTCTAAAAAATTAAAGTCGGGCATTTTGCCCGACTTTTTTGCATATACAAGCTATAAAAAAGAATAATATATACTACTATTGTTTGTAGGGGTGTGTATTATGGATTTTTGGAAAAGTTTGAAAGATAAAATAGAGTGGAAAACACTTATAAAGAATTTAGCTATTCCCCTTTTAGTAGGTGTGATCTCAGGATTTCTAACAAAAGATGCAAATGAAGAATTTACTGCTACTGCTGTGCAACCAGTTTTTACGCCACCTGGCTGGGTGTTTCCAGTTGCTTGGACCATTCTTTATATTTTAATGGGCGTTTCTGCATATTTGATTGAAACGACAGATTATAACACAGGCAAGAAAAACAGAGCACTAATCACCTATTATTTGAGTCTTATTTTCAATTTCTTCTGGTCGTTTATCTTTTTTACTTTCAGACAATATCTGTTTGCTTTTATATGGCTTTTAGTTTTATTAGCATTAGTTTTAACTTACACAGTTAAGTATTTTAAAATTAATAAAACTGCAGGGATTTTGAATATTCCGTATATTATTTGGCTTGTTTTTGCAGGAATAATTAATTTCAGCGTTTATTTATTGAATTA
>JAZNCY010000309.1:0-1544 GCA_045587825.1 Acutalibacteraceae bacterium | reverse complement strand
TGTACCACGTGAACGAGAAGCAACTTCTAATGCACCGTCATCATCTATGCCGACATTTAAAATATTTGCACTTCGTTTTACTATTCTTGCTAATTCCTCTGGTGAATAAAGTTCAAGTCTTAAAATAACGCCAAATCTATCTCTCATAGGTGCAGAAAGCTGACCAGCACGAGTTGTTGCACCAATTAAAGTAAAGCGTTTTAAATCAAGTCTTATTGAACGGGCTGACGGACCTTTACCGATAATTATATCTAAAGCGAAGTCCTCCATAGCGGGATAAAGCACTTCTTCAATACTTCTTGAAAGACGATGAATTTCGTCGATAAAGAGAACGTCACCATCATTAAGACTTGTTAAAAGTGCTGCAAGGTCACCTGGTTTTTCAATAGCAGGGCCAGAAGTAACACGTATCTGAACGCCCATTTCATTGGCAATAATACCAGCCAAAGTTGTTTTACCGAGTCCTGGAGGGCCATAAAGAAGAACGTGGTCTAATGACTCTTTACGCTTTTTTGCGGCTTCAATATAAATTTTTAAATTTTCTTTTACCTTTTCCTGACCGACATATTCATCTAAAGCGTGTGGTCTTAAAGAGGTTTCAATATCATTATCATTCCCTGTATATTCGGGAGTAATAATTCTTTCTTCATCTGCAATAAAAAAATCGTTCATTTTTTCACCTTTGATTTATTAAAATCTTAACGTCATATTTTTTAAAGCACCTTTAATAAGGTCTTCTACTGAATGTGACTGGTCTAATTTGCTAATAGCAACAGAAGCTTCTGTTTGTGTGTAGCCTAAAGCAGTTAAAGCGGCTATAGCTTCTTGTGCATTACTCTTTGCACTTACTTGTGAAACTGCATTTGAGATATTACTACTTTCTTCACTTATGAAGCTTACATTTGAGATTTTGTCTTTAAGCTCTAAAACAATTCTTTGTGCGAGTTTAGGACCAACTCCGTTAGCAGCAGTAATTGCTTTTGTATCACCAGAAGCTACTGCAACAGCAAAAGAATCTGGCGTAAGCTCTGAGAGAATTGCTAAAGCGGCTTTTGGACCAACACCCGAAACACCTAAAAGCAATTTAAAAGCATCCAACTCTTCATTTGTATAAAAGCCGAATAAATCAAGAGCATCCTCACGCACATTAAGGTAAGTGAAAAGTGTTTCTTCCTGATTAGAAGAAGCATTAATTTTTGCTAAGGTTGAACGTGTTGTAAAGCATTTAAAACCTACACCACCGACTAACAAAGCAACGCTCTGCTCATCCTTGTGAATTATTTTACCTGTTAAACTATAAAACATTTTTAAAATCTCCCATTCATAATAAGTGAGCCACTTGCGTGACCGTGACAGATAGCAAGCGCTAAAGCATCGGCGGCATCATCGGGCTTTGGAATTTTTTCTAAATGTAAAAACATCTTTGTCATTTCCTGAACTTGTGTTTTTTCGGCTCTGCCGTAGCCCACTATACTCTGTTTTACCTGTAATGGTGTATATTCGTAAATTGGAATACCTTTATTTTGTACTGCTAAAACAATAAC
>JAZNCY010000308.1:0-3581 GCA_045587825.1 Acutalibacteraceae bacterium | reverse complement strand
TGATACAACTTTATCTAAAATCATAGCTTTAGTAGAAGATGCTGCATCTTCCAAAGCTCCTATCGCCAAAATCGCTGACACTGTCAGCAAATTCTTTGTACCAACTATTATTCTTCTTTCAATACTTACAACCATAATATGGAATTTTGCTCAGAATGATTTCTCGGTTGCTTTATCATTTGGTATTGCTGTTATGGTTATTTCGTGCCCGTGTGCATTAGGACTTGCAACTCCAGTTGCTATTATGGCTGGTACTGGCAAGGCGGCAGAAAATGGTATTTTAATAAAATCTGCTGAAGCTCTTGAAAATTTATCGGCAATAGATACAGTAGTCCTTGATAAAACGGGCACTGTAACTACCGGCGAAATGTCTGTTTCAGATATTTTCGTTTTAGATAAATCATTCTCAGAAGAAAAGTTTTTATCTTACGCTTATTCCTTAGAGAATGGTAGTGAGCACCCTCTCGCAAATGCAATAAAAGAAAAAGCAACAAGAAAAAAACTACAGCTTATACCTTCAACAGAATTCTCTGCTGAAATTGGTAAAGGTGTAAGTGCTACAATTGATGGTGACTTCTGGTTCTCGGGTAATTACAAATTTATGCTTGAACACGGAATTCTTGATAGTGAATTCAAAGAAAAAAGCGAAGAATTTATGAAACAAGGCAAAACAAGTCTTGTATTTGCAAAAAATAAAAAGGCTATTGGTATTATTGCTATTTCTGACACAGTAAAGAAAGATAGCAAATACGCAATTGAAGCCTTGAAAAAGCTTAACAAAAAAGTTATAATTCTTACAGGCGACAATGCTTCTGCCGCAGAATATGTTGCAAATGAAGTTGATGCTGACGAATTTATAGCAGAAGTTTTACCTACTGACAAAGAAAGATATATTAGAGAATTAAAGAAACAAGGCAGAAAGGTATGTATGATTGGTGATGGAATTAATGATTCCCCTGCTTTAATTACTGCCGATATTGGTATGGCAATTGGTGCGGGTACTGATATTGCAATTGATTCTGCTGATATTGTTCTTATGAAAAGCTCTTTACAGGATGCAGTTACTGCATTCGAGTTAAGTAAAGCAGTTATAAAGAATATAAAAATAAATCTCTTCTGGGCATTTTTCTATAACGCTTTAGGTATTCCTGTTGCAGCAGGTGTATTCTACCCATTATTCCAGATAAAGCTCACACCTATGCTTGGCTCTCTTGCTATGAGTATGAGTTCATTGTGTGTTGTAACTAATGCTTTAAGATTAAGATTTTTTAAAACAAAATTCACTTTTTCTGAAGAACAAAAGTCAGAAGAAAAAGAAATTATAGAAAACAACAAGAAGAAAGAAGATGTTACTATGACAAAAACTATTTCAGTTGATGGTATGATGTGTAACCACTGCAAAGCACACGTTGAAGCAGCTTTAAAGGGTGTCAGCGGTGTAATTTCTGCAGAAGCTAACCTTGAAGCAAAAACAGCTACTGCTACACTTTCAGATGATATTGATATAAACATCTTGATTGCTGCAGTCAAAGCCGCTGGCTACGAAGCAAAGGCTTAAGGCGACGAAAGATTTAAATTTTAGGCGTACGGGGTTCGACTCCCGTCACCTTAATAATATTATTTAAGGAGTTTAGAAATGAAAAAGAAAATTATAGCTATTGTTGCGATAGTACTCGTACTCGCAATTGGTGCAGGTGCTATTTTCCTTGCAACTGCAAAAGAAGCAAAACAAATCACTTTAGAAAACTTAAACACATTTTATGATGTAACTGTTGAAATTATTGACTATAAAGAGGGCGAAAAATCTGCTGAATTTTTAGGTCTTGTTTCCACCTACGAAGCATCAACCGCAAAAATTCATATTATTGCTACACCAAAAGATAAAATCGTTTGTGATGGTGCTAAATTAGAATATGAATTCAAAGACGATTTCTGGAATGTTGTTGATGGTAGCGATACCATTACAGTTAACTTAAATGCTGAGGGCGTTACAGAAGTTTATATTGATATTGAATCAGACCTTAAAATCTCTGTTGTAAACGCTCCTGAGCTTGATACAGTTAAATTGACAAACGCTTTAGGTACTGTTACATACAAGAAGTTTTTTAATAAGTTAGGTTAAAAAGAAAAACCATTGAAAGTTCATTAAAACTTTCAATGGTTTAATTTTTTCTTTAATATACCCATTCACCACGAAGAGCTGCTTTAATTTTCATTTCTCCATTTGAAGAATCGAAGAACTGAGTTCTACCATAATCCTTACCTACATCTTCAGCTAAAATCGGAATACGAAGTTGTTTCAAGCACTCTTTTACCGCAATAATATTTCTTTCACCAATAGATGAAAGTGAAGTATTATTAAAACCTGGGAACATCTGGGCACCGCCAGCAATTTTTGCCTTAATTCTGAATTTATTAGCACCAGCTTGTTCCATCTTTTTAATTAAATCGGGAATTGCAGTATCTGCAAACTTCCATATTTCTTTACCTTGTGGATTAAACCCCTCACTTGTTGGTAACATAATATGTGAAAGCCCTGCAACCTTTACAGATTCATCGTAAAGACAGATACCTATACAAGACCCCAATGCATAGGTAACGAGAACATCGCCATTTTTAGCAACATTCAAGTCAGATATGCCTACCACAATATTCTGACTCATATATCAGCCAACCCCAAACTTTCCATAATTTTTTTGAGAGAGTCAACATCAGGAATCAAAATGATTTGCGATGATGCGGCATCTTCTTTATCGAGCTCATCTTTAATAAATATAATTTTATCACTTATATTTGCATAGTAAATAGCAGGGAGACTTAAAACTGAACCAACCATATCTACTGAAAGCTCTGGTGGAGATATTTCAATAGCAAGACCAGTAAGTTCAGCAATAGCATTAACATAAGAAGCAGCAATAATATTACCAACCTCTTTAATTGCAGACTGACTCATTTCATCAAGGTCAAAGTTATCTTCAATATCCATACCCAAAAGATTATTTAAAAGAATCTTAACAAAAGGCTTGTGAATAAGGAACATAATCATACCAGAAACGTCGCCTGTAAGTGACATTAAAATACCAGCAAGAACGTTTTCAGGACCGCCTAAATTTTCAACAACCTCTGTGTAGTCAAGAATATCAATTTGTGGAACGTTAATATCAATAGGTCTGTCAAGCATTGAAGAAAGAGCAGAAGCTGCGTGACCTGAACCAATATTACCAATTTCTTTTAATGCATCAAACTGCATTTCGTTTAATTCGTAATTTTCAAATGCCATAATTATCTCCTAAGTCCGTTTATAGTCTGTTGATTTTCCTCAGCAACCGAAACCACTCTTGCTGATAATTGGTACGCTCTTTGCATTGTAATCATTTCAACCATTTCTTCTGAAAGAACTGTACCTGATTGCTCAAGTGCATATTGAATGATTTTACCATCGTTATTATCTACTGCAACAGCTTCACCACTTTTTTGTGAAACTGCAAAAAGATTATCATTCACAGGTGTTAAGTAATTTTCATTTGCAAATGTAAAAAGACCTATTTGATTTGTTAAGTTAGTTGTGTCAAAGTTGTTTG
>JAZNCY010000307.1:0-8595 GCA_045587825.1 Acutalibacteraceae bacterium | reverse complement strand
TGCCGAAATAAAATATACACCAGGGTGTTACCCTTGGTGAAATGAGGTTTGGTTTGGGATTGGCAGTACATTTCGCCCCCTTGTTAAAGGGGGCTGTCGGCATAGCCGACTGGGGGATTCTTTTGAAGTAAGAAGTAAGAGTGAAGAGTGAAGAAGTATGCACAATTTTATTATTTATTTTCTTTCGCTGTATTTAAAGACGAAACAAGAATTCTTTTTATTTCAAGACAATCATCAAGTAAAGACTGTCCTTCTTTTTCAGTAATATATTCTGATAAAATCAAGAGTCTTAACCAATATTCTGTTTCTGCAGTTTCTTTTAGTGAAATCTGAAGTTTTGAAATAAAGTCAGCTTTACTCACGCCATAAATTGCTTCATTTGCATTAGCCCCGATACTTGTAGCACTTCTTATTATTTGCTTTGAAATGACTGTTTCTTTTTTCTCTTTTACAAGATATTTGTTAAGTTTTACTATTCGTGCTGCGAATTTTAAAGATTTTTCGAGTAATATACTATCTTGTGCCATAAAATTTCTCCTTTTAGATAATAGATAATAAATAATAGAGAATAGAGAATAGTACAAAAGCGCACTAAAACGCACCAAATATCTTTTATCTATTCTTTATTCTCTATTATCTCTTATCTTAGCCACCTCGTGTGGCGCTTTTGGTGCCGGTGGTGGGACTCGAACCCACACGATGTCGCCATCAACGGATTTTGAGTCCGTCACGTCTGCCAATTCCATCACACCGGCATATTTAATTGCTTATGTATTATATATGATTAAAACTAAAAAATCAATACCATTACAAATATTTTGCTTAAATATCGTAAAATATCACAATTTAAAAATAAATTCTTTTGTGCTATTATTGTATTATAGAATTAAATTTATAGTTATATAGAAACAGGAGAAACATTTTGAAAACAGAAACAAAAGCAAAAAAGGGCGGTCTTATTAAAAGATTTATGCCCTACTACAAAAGACATCTTGGCACTTTAAGCTTTGACTTATTCTGTGCCGCGCTCACAACCCTTTGCGAATTGGCGTTACCTATGATTGTTCGTGAAATTACTGGTACTGCAACTGACAATCCCGAGAATTTAACATTAAAGTTCATTCTGACACTCGGCGCAATTTATATTGTACTTAAAGTTATTGATGCAGTTGCTTATTATTATATGGCTTCTATCGGTCATATAATGGGTACTAAAATCGAAACAGAAATGAGAAAGGACTTTTTTGGTCATCTTCAGAAATTGCCTTTCTCATTCTATGACGATGCAAAAGTCGGTACACTTATGTCGAGAATAACCTCTGACCTTTTTGACGTTACTGAGTTTGCTCACCACTGCCCTGAAGAATTTTTTATAGCAGGAATTAAAATTGTTGCATCTTTCTCAATTTTAGCATTTATGAATGTTCCTTTAACACTCATAATGTTCGCTGTTTTACCATTTATGATTGTAATTCTTGCAAAATACAACCACAAAATGCGTGATGGCTTTAAAGAATCACGAAAGAAAGTCGGCGAATTAAACAGCCAGATTGAAGACAGCCTTTTAGGAATCCGTGTTGTAAAATCTTTTGCTAATGAACACATTGAAGAAGAAAAATTCAAAACTGGCAACGTTGGATTTTTAAATATTAAATCAATCGTTTATAAGCTTATGGGCTCATTTACTGCAATTAACAGAGTGTTTGAGGGCATTATGTATATTGTAGTGGTAATTGCTGGTGGTATCTTCTTAATCAACAAAAAAATTGAAGCGGCAGACTACGTTGCTTACTTAATGTATATTTCAGTTCTTTTAACTGCAATCAAGAGAATTGTGGAATTTGCAGAGCAGTTCCAACGTGGTATGACTGGTATCGAGAGATTCACCGAGATTATGGATATTGAACCATCTATCAAAGACAAGCAAGGTGCAAAGGAATTAGATGTAACTGACGGAAATATTGATTTTAAAAATGTCTCTTTCAAATATTCAGATGTTACCGAAAATGTTCTCACAAATTTAAACATTCACATTGAAAAAGGGCAAAAAGTAGCGTTAGTTGGTCCTTCAGGTAGTGGTAAAACTACACTTTGCAACCTTATTCCTAGATTTTATGAAATTACAGATGGTGAAATTTTAATTCACGACACTAATATTCAGGACGTTACTTTAAAATCTTTGAGAACTAATATTGGCGTTGTTCAGCAGGACGTTTATTTATTCTCTGGCACAGTAAAAGAAAATATCGCTTACGGCTTAAAGGATGCAACTGACGAAGATATTTATAACGCCGCTCGTCTTGCTGGTGCTCACGAATTTATTGAGGGCTTACCTAATGGATATGACACTTATGTTGGTGAACGTGGCGTTAAGCTTTCTGGTGGTCAGAAGCAGAGAATTAGTATTGCCCGTGTATTTTTAAAGAACCCTAAAATTCTTATTCTTGACGAAGCAACAAGCGCACTTGACAATGAGAGTGAACAAATCGTTAAAAAATCACTTGATTTATTGGCTGAGGGCAGAACAACTTTAATTGTTGCCCACCGCTTAACTACAATTAAAAATGCCGATAATATTCTTGTTATGACAAATGACGGAATTGAAGAAAGTGGCACTCACGAAGAATTAATTAAAAAGAATGGCGTTTACGCTAAGCTTTATGAAATGTATAGCAATTAAACTTTAAGGAGTTGATTTTATGAAAAATTATCCTACACCACACATTGATGCAAAACCAGAAGATTTTGCAAAAACTGTGCTTATGCCAGGTGACCCATTAAGAGCAAAATTTATTGCAGAGAACTTTTTAGAAGATGCAGTTTTAGTAAACAATGTCCGTGGAATTCACGGCTACACAGGTACTTATAAGGGTACCCGTGTTTCTGTTATGGCTTCTGGTATGGGTATGCCATCAATAGGAATTTACAGCTACGAGCTTTTTAACTTTTTTGATGTAGATAATATTATAAGAATCGGCTCTGCTGGTGGTATGTGCGACAAAGTTAAAGTTCGTGACATTGTTATTGCACAAGGTGCTTGCACCACTTCAAGATACAGTCACACATTCAATTTACCAGGTGATTTTGCACCTATTTCAGATTTCACTGTTTTAAGAACACTCGTAGAAAAATCTGAAGAGCTCGGTATTAAATATGAGGTTGGTAACGTGCTTTCTTCTGACGTATTTTATGGCGACACACCTGAGCTTTCAGCTAACTGGCAGAAAATGGGCGTGCTCGCAGTAGAAATGGAGGCGGCGGCACTCTTTATGAATGCGGCACGTGCTGGCAAACGTGCTGGTGCATTATTTACAATTTCTGACCACTTAGTTACAGGTGAAGCACTCCCGGCAATTGAAAGACAGAATTCATTTACAGATATGATGAAATTGGCGCTTGAAACTGCAGTAGAATTGGAGAATAAATAATGGCAAAAAGAGTATTTCTTATAGTTCTTGACTCTTGTGGAATTGGTGAAGCACCTGATGCCCAAAGCTTCGGCGATAAAGGTGCAAACACAGTTGGTAGCATTTCTAAGTCAAAAGAATTTAATATAGAAAATCTTAAAGATATCGGCTTTACTGAAATAGATGGTCTTTCATATCTTGCTAAAGGTGAATTAAAAAGCGAGGTTGCACGGCTCAGAGAAAAATCAAAAGGCAAAGATACAACTATAGGTCATTGGGAAATTGCTGGTATTGTTTCAGAAAAGCCTTTACCTACATTCCCGAATGGATTCCCAAAAGAGCTTTTAGACGAATTTTCTCGCCTTACAGGAAGAGGTGTACTCTGCAACAAACCATACTCTGGTACAGAGGTTATAAAAGATTACGGCGAAGAGCATTTAAAAACTGGTGCTTTAATAGTTTACACTTCTGCTGACAGCGTATTTCAAATTGCAGCACACGAAAGTATTGTGCCACCTGAAACACTTTATGAATATTGCAGAATTGCACGTAAATTATTAATTGGTGATTTAGGTGTCGGCAGAGTTATTGCAAGACCTTTTGAGGGTGAGCATCCATTCAAACGAACTCCTCGCAGGCACGATTTTTCATTAGAGCCACCAAAGGATACAGTTTTAGACGAATTAAAATCTAAAGGTTTAGATGTAATTGGCGTTGGTAAAATTAATGATATTTTTGCAGGCAAAGGTCTTACAGAATACGTTTACACAAAAAATAACGATGATGGTATGACAAAAACACTTGAATATCAAAAGAAAGATTTTAATGGTCTTTGCTTCATAAATCTTGTTGATTTCGATATGGTTTATGGTCACAGAAATGATGTGGATGGTTACGCTAAGGCGTTAGCTGATTTTGACAAGTGGTTACCTGAATTCATAAACAATATGAAAAGTGATGATGTTTTAATTATTACTGCCGACCACGGCTGTGACCCAGGTGACACGAGCACCGACCACACTCGTGAATATGTGCCATTTATTATGTATGGTGAAGAAATTGAACCAAAAAACAATGGTACTATTGACGGATTTACTTACGTTTCGGACACAGTAAGAAAATTATTATTGGGATGATTTTATGACAGATAAAGAATTAGTTATTGAAGCAATTAACGCTATGAAAAATTCATACTCCCCCTACTCTGTTTTTAAAGTAGGTGCGGCATTACTTACTGAAAACGGCAAGGTTTACACAGGCTGTAATATTGAAAACGTTGCATTTGGTCCATCAATTTGTGCAGAGCGTGTTGCATTTTTCAAGGCAATTTCTGAAGGCGAAAAGAATTTTTCTAAAATTGCCGTTGTCGGTGGTAAAAATGGCGTAATTTCTTCACCAACACCACCTTGTGGCGTTTGCAGACAGGTTATGCGTGAATTCTGTAATGACGATTTTGAAATTTTAATTGTCAGAGAAAACGAGAATTATGATAAGGTTTTACTTAAAGACCTATTACCTCAATCCTTTAAACCGGAGATTTTATCAAAATGAGAATGTATGATATTATTAAAAATAAGCGTGATAACAAAGAATTAACAAAAGAAGAAATTGAATTTTTTGTTAAAGGCTACACAGATGGCTCTATTCCTGATTATCAGGCTTCTGCTCTCACAATGGCGATTTTCTTTAATGGTATGACAGAAAAAGAAACTGCTATTTTAACACTCGCTATGGCTGAGTCTGGTGACACAGTTGATTTAAGCCTTTTTGGTGATAAAACTGTCGATAAGCATTCGACTGGTGGAGTTGGTGACAAAACAACTTTAATTGTAGCGCCAATTGTTGCTTCTCTTGGTTGCATTATTGCAAAAATGAGTGGTCGTGGCCTCGGTCACACAGGTGGTACAGTTGATAAATTAGAGTCAATAGAAGGCTTTAACACTTCACTTACCAATGATGAATTTTTTGAACAAGTTAAAAATATCGGCATTGCAGTTGTTGGTCAGACCGGCAACTTAACACCTGCTGATAAAAAACTCTATGCATTACGTGACGTTACCGCGACAGTTGACAGCATTCCACTTATTGCTTCAAGCATTATGAGTAAAAAGCTTGCAGCAGGCTCACACACAATAGTACTTGACGTTAAATGCGGTAGTGGTGCATTTATGAAAACGCCTGAAGAAGCAAAAGCGTTAGCAGAAGAAATGGTTAAAATCGGCAAAAATAATGGTCGAAATATGGCGGCTATTATTACCGATATGAATACACCTTTAGGCAAAAATATTGGCAATTCACTTGAAGTTATTGAAGCTATTGAAATTTTAAAAGGCAAAGGTGCAGAAGATTTAAAATTTGTAGCTTGTGCACTTGCAACAGAGATTGTTTCGCTTTCTAAAAACATTCCTGTTACAGAAGCAGAAAAGGAAGTTGAAGAAGTAATTTCTAACGGCAAGGCTTTTGAAAAACTTAAAGAATGGATTTCTCATCAGGGTGGTAACGTAGCTTGGATTGAAAATCCTGACCTTTTCCCGAAAGCAGAATTTAAAGAAGATATAACCCTTGAAAATGACTGCTATATTTCTTCAATGAATGCAGAAGAAATTGGCATTTCTTCCGTCATCTTAGGTGCAGGTCGTGAAAAGAAAGATGATATAATCGATATGACTGCAGGAATTATTTTAAATAAAAAGACTGGTGACAAAATAAAAAAGGGCGACGTAATTGCAACTCTTTACACCAACAATAAAAATTCTTTAAATACTGCAAAAGAAAAATTCCTTTCGGCAATTGAATTTTCAGATGAAAAGCCAAAAGAAATTCCGCTTATTTATGAAATTGTGAGATAGGGAGATATATTTTGAATTTAAAGGCAAATTTTAACGAACTGAAAGAAGCAAAAACAATAAAAGAACTTGTAACTATTTTAGATTCTAATCTTTTGGTTAACGCTTCGTTTATTATATTAATAGCAATCACCCTGACCCCGTTTATTGCGCTCTTTACGGGTTACTTAATGCCTATGACAACCTACATATTATCTTTCGGGTATTTTGGTTGTATTGTAACATTAATTTATTTTTTAAAAAGCAGATATTCATTTACTTTAAAACATAAAGATTATTTTAAATTGAACGTTATCCCTATCCTTCTGTTTATGATACTTATATGGGCAATTCCATCTACTATTTTTGCAACCGACTTTAACATTGCGTTTTCTGGCTCTGCATATAGACAAACTGGACTCTTAATGGCTTTTGCCTATTGTGGTTATTTTGGTTGCGGATACATAGTAGTAAAGAGTAATAAATCACATTATATTTTCAATCTTTTTTCTCTTGTTGCAATAATTTTAAGTGTTTTTATGATTATCAATTCACCATTTACAAATGCATATCTTAAAACAACACGGGATTGCTCAGTGTTTTTCAACAGAAATCATACAGGATATTATTTTTGTATGGCAACTATTTTAAGTGCTATTGAAATTTTAAAATTAAAGTTTAAAACTAAAAAAGATTTTATTTCGTTTGGCTTTCGCCTTGTTGTCACAGGCATTTGCCTTTATGCTACCATTTTAACATACTCTACTGGGCCTTTCTTGGGAATTATCTTTGGTGGATGTTGCTTAATATTTGCCTCTTCACTTTTCAACAGAAAATTATTAATACATACTATTTCAATTTTTCTCACTTTTATTATCACAATTATAATCGCTGTTTTAACAGGAGATAACCCTTTAATAGACTCGCTTAAAATTCTTTTTGACTTAGATGCAATTTTTAAAAATCCAGAAAGCGATGAAGCATTACTTGCTGGTAGCAGTAGGTGGCTTTTCTGGTTAGAAACATTAAAATTCATAAAAGAAAAACCTGTATTCGGATATGGTCTCGATTGCTTAGGAGCTGAATTTTCTAAAGTTGCAATTGACTATGACAAACCACATTGTGAGCCACTACAATTTGCTGCTGAATTGGGAATACCCGCAGCAATAGCATATCTTACAACAATTATTACTTTTGTTATTTCATTCTTTAAAAAGAAAATAGACAGCCCCCTTGTAATCGGTCTTGTTTGCACTGTTGGTGCTTATTTCTTTTCGTCACTCTTTGGAAACACAATGTTTTACACATCTCCATTTTTCTTTATGATCTTTGGGATGGCGACAAGCGCTTTAAAAAGAGAATAAATAACAAGCACTTTGGATTTTTCCAAAGTGCTTGTGTTTTTAGAATTCAATTTTCTCTTCAATATACTTAACTAAATCAGAAATTGGGATTCTTACTTGTTCCATTGTATCTCTGTCACGGACTGTTACACAGTTATCTTCTTCACTTTCGAAGTCATAAGTAATGCAGAAAGGTGTACCGATTTCGTCCTGACGGCGATATCTTTTACCAATTGAACCTGCATCGTCAAATTCAACGTTAAATTTCTTTGAAAGAGTAGTAAATACTTCTGTTGCTTTTTCGTTTAATTTCTTTGAAAGTGGAAGAACTGCACATTTATATGGTGCAAGAGTTGGGTGAAGTCTTAAAACAACACGTGTGTCATTCTTTTCAGCGTCAACAACTTCTTCGTCGTACGCTTCTGTAAGAATTGCAAGGAAGAGTCTTTCAACACCTAAAGATGGCTCAATAACATAAGGAATATATCTTTCATTTGTTTCAGGGTCGAAGTAGTCAAGGCTCTTACCTGAAGTATTAATGTGCTGAGTTAAATCGTAGTCAGTTCTGTCTGCAACGCCCCAGAGCTCACCCCAACCGAATGGGAATAAGTACTCAAAGTCAGTTGTTGCTTTTGAGTAGAAGCAAAGCTCTTCTTTATCGTGGTCACGGAGACGAAGGTTTTCTGCTTTGATGTTTAATGAATAAAGCCAGTCACGGCAAAATCCTCTCCAGTATTCAAACCATTCAAGGTCTGTACCTGGTTTGCAGAAGAATTCAAGCTCCATCTGTTCAAATTCACGAACACGGAAAATGAAGTTACCTGGTGTGATTTCGTTACGGAATGATTTACCAATCTGAGCAACACCAAATGGCACTTTTTTTCTTGTTGTTCTTTGAATATTTGCAAAGTTAACAAAAATACCCTGTGCTGTTTCTGGTCTTAAGTAAAGCTCGTTTTTGCTGTCTTCTGTAACACCCTGGAATGTTTTGAACATCAAGTTAAACTGACGGATATCTGT
>JAZNCY010000306.1:0-2319 GCA_045587825.1 Acutalibacteraceae bacterium | reverse complement strand
GTTTATTGGGGTGGTATTTTGAGCGAGAAGGAAGCGTCTTGTTTTAAAGACCTTACTGATGAAGAATTAGTAAAGCTTTCACAAGAAGGCGACAATCTTGCTTTAGATACTTTAGCACGCCGTTTTTTGTCACACAAACCTAAAATGTATAATGCCGGCTATCTTGATGTTGATGACTTATTACAGGAGGGGATGATAAGCTTCCTTTCTGCAGTTAGAACCTACAAACAAGAAAAGGGTATTCCGTTTTCTGCTTATGCTACTGTTTGTATGAACAATGGTGTCGTTTCAGCAGTCAGAAAAACAAAGAACGATTTTCAACTCGATTATGAAGTCGACCCTGTAACTGTGGGTGGTGAAGTAAAAAACCCGTTAGATACAATAGTCGACAGTGAAAATCTTTCATCTGTTCTCTCACTTTGCGAGAGTGTTCTTTCTGATGTTGAAAAATCAGTTGTTTACAGTCAGATGAGTGGTCTTTCTTATACTGAAACGGCAGAAAAATTAGGGCTTACACCAAAGGCGGTTGACAATGCACTTCAACGTGCCAGAAAAAAGCTTAAAAACGTATTCAATTAAAAAATAGTGTTCGCACTATTTATATATGTCCTCTTAGCTTAAAAGGAGAGCGTTAATTTAAAGGTGACGGTGCAATTCCGTTGGAGGACACATCATTATAAAAAGCGAGGAAGCTAAAAATGTACGAAGACAAAACTCTCATCTGCAAAGAATGTGGTAAAGAATTCACTTTCACAGCAGGCGAACAAGAATTCTATGCTGAAAAAGGATTTGTAAACGAACCACAACGTTGCAAAGAGTGCCGTGATGCTCGTAAACAAGCAATTAAGGGAGAACGTGAAAAGTTCAAAGCAACTTGTGCAGCTTGCGGTGGCGAAGCAGAAGTTCCTTTCAAGCCACGTGAAGACAGACCTGTTTATTGCAGTGCATGTTTTGCAAAAATGAAAGAAGAGGCATAAGTTTTACATAATAAATTAGTTTAATTTAATGAAAAAATTTGCCTGCCTTGTCACGAAAGTGGCAAGGCATTTCTTTTTTTATTTGGAAATTCCACTTCTTTTCTTAAAATAACCAACGCAAACAAATTAGGCACAGCCATAAGACCATTAAAAATATCTGCTATTGACCATATAATTTCAGGTGAAACTATACAGCCTAAAAAAGCAAGAATTAAATAAATGAATTTATATGGTTTTATTGCTCTCATAGTAAATAAATATTCAGCACTCTTTTCGCCATAAAACGAGCAACTCGTAAGCGAAGCAAAAGAAAAAAGTGCGGTAAGAAGCGCAATTCCTTTTTTACCTAAGCTTCCTAAGATTCCATACGAAGCAATAGAAAGCTCTGCACCAAAAAGCTGACCACCTGGTGTAAAGGAGCCACTTACTAAAATTACAAGAGCCATAATTGTGCAAAGTAGCGTTGTGTCGCAAAACACCTCAAACATTCCCCATATACCCTGAGTTTCAGGGGTGGTGTTTTCTGTTTCTGAGTGAATAATAGTAGATGAACCAAGCCCGGCTTCATTTGAAAAAACACCACGTGAAACGCCATACCTCATTGCCTTAAAAATACCAAAACCGCTAAGCGCCTTGAGTGAAAACGCTTCTTTGAAAATGAGAATAACCATAGGAATGATTCTGTCTCTGAAAATAAACAGAACGCCAAAAGATAATACAAGATAAGATATTGTCATCACAGGAACGAGTAGTTCACTTAAATTGGAAATTCCTTTTACACCTTTTCTTATAATAATAAAGCAGGTTATTGCTACTAAAACTGCAGTTAAAAAAGTTGGTATTTTAAATCCTGTTTCAAGAGATGTGCTAAGGGAATTTGCCTGTGCCATATTTCCCATACCGAAAGTAGAAAGAAGACAAAAAACGGCATAAACCTTTGAAAGTCCTTTCATTTTAACGCCCTTTTCTATGTATTGAAAAGCACCGCCTGAAATTTTGCCATATTTATTTCTGAAACGATATTTTATTCCTAAGTAGTTTTCACTATAGGCAGTCATCATTGAAAAAAAAGATGATATAAACATCCAGAAAACACTACCAGGTCCGCCCGAATAAATAGCGGTAGCAACACCTACAATGTTGCCAGTGCCGATACACGCCGCAAGAACTGAGCAAAAAGCACCAAATTGTGAAATACCATTTTCAGTTGTTTCTTGCTTTTTAAAAAGAGTTTTTATAGTTGTATCAAAAATTTTTTTAGCACCACGAAACTGAAAAAATCTGCTTTTGAAAGTGAAATAAATACCGACAAAAAGAAAAAATATGAGCATCGGTGCACCCC
>JAZNCY010000305.1:0-3674 GCA_045587825.1 Acutalibacteraceae bacterium | reverse complement strand
AGAACTTTAGCCATTTCTATTTCCTTCTTTCAAAATATGTAATAGATAACAAGCACCTTTATAAGAGATATTATAAAGGTGCTTTAAAGTTAAAAGTTTAATTATTTTGCACTTTCTTCAACTGCAACAGCGCAAGCAACTGTCATACCAACCATTGGGTTGTTACCTGCACCAAGTAAGCCCATCATTTCAACGTGAGCAGGAACTGATGAAGAACCAGCAAACTGAGCATCACCGTGCATTCTGCCCATTGTGTCTGTAAGACCATAAGAAGCAGGACCAGCAGCAACGTTATCTGGGTGAAGTGTACGACCTGTACCGCCACCAGATGCAACTGAGAAGTATTTTACATTGTTTTCCATAGCCCATTTCTTGTAGGTACCAGCAACTGGGTGTTGGAAACGAGTTGGGTTAGTTGAGTTACCTGTGATAGATACGCCAACTTGTTCTTTACGCATAATTGCTACGCCTTCGTTTACATCGTTTGAACCATAGCAACGAACCTTAGCTCTTTCACCATTTGAATAAGCTGTTTCGTTAACGATTTTAAGTTCATCTGTGTAATAATCATAATCCGTTTCAACATATGTGAAACCGTTGATTCTTGAAATAATCATAGCAGCGTCTTTACCAAGACCGTTAAGAATAACTCTTAATGGTTCTTTTCTAACTTTGTTAGCTGAACGTGCAATACCAATAGCACCCTCAGCAGCAGCAAAGCTTTCGTGACCTGCAAGGAATGCAAAGCACTTTGTATTATCATCAAGAAGCATAGCACCAAGGTTACCGTGACCAAGACCAACTTTTCTCTGGTCAGCAACTGAACCTGGGATACAGAATGCCTGAAGACCTATACCAATTTTAGCAGCAGCATCTGCAGCTTTTGTTGCGCCACTCTTAAGAGCAACTGCAACACCGAGTGTGTAAGCCCAAACAGCATTTTCAAATGCGATAGGTTGAACACTCTTAACTTCTTTTTCTACATCTATACCTTTTGAAAGGCAAAGATCTCTGGCAGCCTCAAGGCTTTCAATGCCATATTCAGCAAGGCACTTTTCAATACCGGCCATTCTTCTTTCTTTACCTTCGAATCTCATATCATTAGCCATTTTTAGATGCCTCCCTTATCTTATTCTTCTCTTGGGTCGATGTACTTAACAGCGTCAGCAAAACGACCATAGCTACCTGTGTTATTTTTGAGAGCTTCGTCAGCAGACATACCATGACGGATGTCTTCCATCATTTTACCGAGTTTTACGAATTCGTAACCGATAACCTGATTGTCACTGTCAAGAGCCATACGTGTGATATAGCCTTCTGCCATTTCCATATAACGAACGCCCTTTGCTTTTGTGCTGAACATTGTACCAACCTGTGAACGAAGACCTTTGCCTAAGTCTTCAAGACCAGCACCAACAACAAGACCATCTTCTGAGAATGCTGATTGGCTACGGCCGTAAACAATCTGAAGGAAAAGTTCACGCATAGCAACGTTGATAGCGTCACAAACTAAGTCTGTGTTAAGGCACTCTAAAAGAGTTTTGCCAGGGAGGATTTCTGCTGCCATAGCTGCAGAGTGTGTCATACCTGAGCAACCGAGTGTTTCAACAAGAGCTTCTTCAACGATACCATTTTTAACGTTGAGAGTGAGTTTACAAGTACCCTGTTGTGGAGCACACCAACCCACACCGTGTGTGAAACCTGAAATGTCTTTAATTTCGTATGCCTTCACCCATTTTGCTTCTTCTGGAATAGGTGCAGGACCGTGCTGTGGACCTTTTGCTACTATGCACATGTTTTCTACTTCGTGTGAATAGTTCATAAATCATTGACTCCTTTCGGATGTTTATTTTTTACTATAATATTTTAGTACATAACGTCCTTTAAGTCAAGAGAAAAATGCACCTTTAAAGAACAATTTATACAGTGGTTTATGGTAAATTTTATTAAAAATGAATAAAGACTTGTTTTTCTTGTCGAATTTCTATATAATATTGTATTGGTGAAATTTTCTTTTCGGAAAGAGTAGATTTATGGTATTTTCAAGTTTAATTTTTATTTATGCTTTTTTACCCTTAACGCTTTTACTTTATGCGCTTATAAAAAAGAATAATTCAAGAAATTACATACTTTTAATTGCTTCCATTATTTTTTATACGTGGGGCGAGCCTCTTTATGTCTTAATTTTAATCGGAATGACGTTTATTGACTGGATTTCTGCTCTCATTATGCAAAACGCTTGTGAAAAGGAACGCTCTAAAAAATTCATTTTAATTCTTACTGTTGCAATCAACCTTTTAATAATAGGCTTTTTTAAATACACAGGCTTTTTACTTTCTAACATAAACGCAATTTTTGGTGTACCCGAGGTAATTCCAGAAATACTACTCCCTATTGGTATTTCTTTTTACACTTTCCAGCTTATTTCTTATGTTGTTGACGTTTACAAAGGCGAAGTACCAGCGCAAAAGAAATTTACATATTTACTTCTTTACTCAAGTCTTTTCTACCAGTGTATAGCTGGACCTATTGTAAGATACTCTGATGTGCAGAAAGAAATTGAAAACAGAAGAATTGATTTTACAGAGGTTTGCGAGGGCATTACAAGATTTTCTGTTGGTCTTGGTAAAAAAGCATTGATTGCAAACATGTGCGGTTCACTTTCTGACCAGCTTTTAGTTTCAACTGCATTTATGTCATCACCTGAAACTGTCACAGCTGCCCTTTCAGAGCTTTCTTCACGTTCTGCCCTTGGTATTCTTTTTGGTGTATTTTTCTATATGCTTCAAATCTATTTAGATTTTTCAGCGTACTCAGATATGGCAATTGGTATGGGTCTTATGGTTGGCTTCCATTTTAAAGAGAATTTCAACTATCCATATACTGCAACCTCTATAACAGATTTCTGGAGAAAATGGCACATTTCATTAAGTACATTCTTCAGAGATTATGTTTACATTCCACTTGGTGGTAACAGAAAAGGGAAACTAAGAACTTACATAAATCTTCTTATTGTATGGTTTTTAACAGGACTCTGGCACGGTGCTGAGTGGAACTTTGTTTTATGGGGACTCTTCTTTTTCATTTTCCTTGTAATAGAAAAAGCTGGATTTTCAAAAGTTCTTAAAAATGCTCCACCATTTTTAAGCAGAGCTTACACTTTGATTATAGTTTACTTCGGCTGGATTTTATTCAGATTTTCAGATTTTAAATTCATCCCAGTAGTTTTAAAGGGGCTTTTCGGTTTAAACGGTAACGGCTTTATAGACTTTGAAACAAGAGCACTTTTAACATCTAATTTATTCTTTATTGTAGTTGCAATTATTGCAGTTACACCATTAACAAAAAAAGCAAAAGGATTTTTTATTTCAAAATGTGACACCGAACAAAAGAAAAAGGCTTATGAAATTATTTCGATTGCAATACCAGTAATCATTTTAATTCTTTCTACCCTTTCACTTGTTGGTGATAGTTACAACCCATTCCTTTATTTCCAATTCTAAGGAGTATATAGATGATTTACAATAAACCACGGGACTTTATTTTCAAAGCTCCTGCTCCTGAAAAGGAGAAAAAACAAAAGAAGCAAAAAGTAAAAAAAGAATCTTCAGTAACAGAAATTGTTGTTATAAAGCAAAAACCTAAAAGAGAAGAAGTTATAAAAATAGCATCAT
>JAZNCY010000304.1:0-16635 GCA_045587825.1 Acutalibacteraceae bacterium | reverse complement strand
CCTGATGTGTAAAGTGTATGAAGCTCATCCTGTGCATCAAGTGCTTCAAAGATATCTGCTGTGTAGCCAACAGGTAAGTGTGAAGAGTTTGTGTAGTAAGGTGTACCATTTTCGTTTGCAGTAATAATTGCAGGATATTTTTCCTTATCGTGCTTTGCAAAACGATATGTTGTACTTTCAGCAGGAGTTGCTTCTAAGTTGTAAAGGTCGCCGTATTCTTCCTGATAGTCAGAAAGTCTTTCTCTCATATGGTTGAGAACGTCTTTAGCAAATTCCTGTGTTTCTTTTGTTGTCATATCCTTGCGGAGCCATTTAGCGTTAAGACCAACTTCGTTCATACCAATAAGACCGATAGTTGAGAAGTGGTTTGTAAATGTACCGAGGTAACGCTTTGTATATGGGTAAAGACCTTCATCAAGAAGTTTTGTAATAATGCCTCTCTTTACCTTAAGTGAACGAGCAGAAATATCCATAAGCTTATCAAGTCTCTTATAGAAATCTTCAACGTTTTCAGCAAGATAAGCAATTCTTGGTAAGTTGATTGTAACAACACCAATAGAACCTGTGCTTTCACCACTACCGAAGAAACCACCACTCTTTTTACGGAGTTCACGTAGGTCAAGTCGAAGTCTGCAGCACATTGAACGAACATCGCTTGGCTCCATATCTGAGTTAACATAGTTTGAGAAGTATGGTGTACCATATTTTGCAGTCATTTCAAAGAGAAGCTTGTTGTTCTCTGTTTCTGACCAGTCAAAGTCACGTGTAATTGAGTAAGTTGGAATTGGATACTGGAAGCCACGACCGTGAGCGTCACCCTCAATCATTACTTCAATAAATGCCTTATTAACCATATCCATTTCTTTTTTACAATCACCATAGGTGAAGTCCATCTCTTTACCACCTACAATAGCAGGCATATCTTTAAGGTCAGCAGGAACAGTCCAGTCTAAAGTGATGTTTGAGAATGGAGCCTGAGTACCCCAACGAGATGGTGTATTTACACCAAAAATGAATGATTCAATGCATTTTTTAACTTGTTTGTAATCAAGATTATCTGCTTTAACAAATGGAGCTAAGTAAGTATCAAATGATGAGAAAGCCTGAGCACCTGCCCACTCATTCTGCATAATACCTAAGAAGTTAACCATCTGGTTGCAAAGAGTTGCAAGGTGACTTGCTGGTGCTGAAGTGATTTTACCAGGAACACCGCCTAAGCCTTCTTTAATAAGTTGTTTAAGTGACCAACCTGCACAGTAACCTGTAAGCATTGAAAGGTCGTGAATATGAACATCACCTGAACGGTGAGCATTAGCGATTTCTTCATCATAAATTTCTGAAAGCCAGTAGTTAGCAGTAATTGCGCCTGAGTTTGAAAGAATAAGACCACCAACAGAATATGTAACTGTTGAGTTTTCTTTAACACGCCAGTCTGTAACCTTAACGTAGCTGTCAACCAAATCTTTATAGTCAAGAATTGTTGATTTCATATTACGGATTTTTTCACGTTGCTTTCTGTAAAGGATGTAAGCTTTTGCTACATCTGCATAACCTGCCTGAACAAGAACTGATTCAACGCTATCCTGAACATCTTCAACAGCAACGAGATTGTTGCTGATTTTTGGTTCAAAGTTTGCTGTAACCTTTAAAGCAAGAAAATCAATGATATTATCATTGTATTGTTTTCCACATGCTTCAAATGCTTTTTTAATTGCATCTGCGATTTTGATTATATCAAAACCTGAAACTTTACCATCTCTTTTAATAACCTGATACATAGTTTTTCTCCTTAATTTTATTTTTCATTTCGTTTTTCGTTAGCATATAGGATAATAACAGATATATTTCGTGTTGTCAATAGAAAAATCACAATATATTGTGGTTAAAATCAACTTTTTTTAGGTCAAAATCACAAGATATTGATTTTTATATGCAATATGCACATATATTCGCATTTTCTTTTGGTCATTTTACGACAAATTTCGCAAATCTATAATTTCAAAGAAAAAAGTTGAACACAATATCTTGTGTTCAACCCTCTATTTTTTCTATTACGTTCACAATATCGTCATATATAACAATATCTGCTTTTTTATCAAAATCCGTCTTTCCTTTATTAATAAGCGCTATTTTTTCGCCTTTAAAATACGAAACAAAAGATGCCGCAGGATAAACCGCTAAAGATGTTCCTATTATAATAAGAAGCTCGGCTTCTCTTATTGCAGCTATTGCTCCCTCAACTGTTTTCTGGTTCAAGCCTTCCTCATAAAGAACAACGTCAGGCTTTACAATACCACCACATTTTTTACAACGAGGAACATCATCACACTCTAAAATATACTTCTCATCATAAAACTCTTTACAACAAATACAATAGTTTCTTTTTACACTACCATGTATTTCAAAAACATTACTGCTACCTGCCATTGTATGTAAAGAGTCTATATTTTGTGTTACTACACTTACAGCTTTACCTTGTTTTTCAAGATTTGCAAAGAAAATATGCGCTTTATTTGGCTTTGCCTCTTCATAAATCATTTTTGATTTATAAAAATCATAAAATAAGTTTGTGTTGTGAACAAAAAACGTGTGCGAAATCATCTCTTCGGGTGAATATTCATAATCACCCTTTTCATTATACAAGCCATCTGCACTTCTGAAATCAGGTATACCTGACGGACAGCTTATCCCTGCGCCTGTGAAAACACAGATTTTTTGTGCATTTTCAATTTCCCTTTTTAATTCTAAAATCTTCTCCAAAATATCCCCTCTATACTATAATATAATGCCGACCGCAGGTCCCACAATTCTTAATTCTTCATTCTCAATTCTTAATTTGAGCGTAGCGAATTACAATCCCCTGATTTCAGCCGTCGGCACGTACTTCTTAATTCTTTCTAACATTAACTGCATTTCTTCTTTAGAAACACCTTCTACGTTAGAGTCAATAAGATTACCAGAATCAACAAAATTCTGAAGATAATACTTTTCTACACCTTTTATCCACTCGCCGATTTTTTCTATATCTTCCATTGTATGAAAATTCTTTGTAACTGTTGTACGGAATTCAAAATCAACATTAGAATCCCTAAGAATTTCTACACTTTTTTCCATTAGAGATATATCAAATTTATCAATACCTATTGTTTCATTATAGCGCTCTTTTGAATTTTTTATATCCATCGCTACATAGTCACAAAGACCTTTATCAATAATACTTTTCAATTTATCCGGAAAGCTACCATTTGTGTCGAGTTTTATTGAATAGCCTAATTCTTTTATTTTTTGTAAAAACTCTTCAATATCCCCCTGTAACAATGGTTCACCACCACTTATTGCGACACCATCCAATATTCCCTGACGTTTCATTAGATGACTTAAAACTTCGCTTTCAGAAATAATTTCCGTATCCAATTTAGTAACCAACCCAGCATTGTGACAGAACGGGCAACGATAATTACATCCGCCAGTAAATACTGTGCAGGCTGTCTTGCCTGGATAATCAAGAAGTGTAAGCTTTTGAAAACCTTTAATCAACAAAATTTTTCGCCTCTTTTTGTTGGAATTTCATTAAATTTACGTTGATTATATCACTGTTTCAGCCCTTTAGTCAACTAAAATAGCCCCATTTTCATCTAAAACAGCATATTTAGTGAAAATTTAATGCAATATACTTTATTTTGTGTCTTTACATTTAGAAAAAAGTGTGTTATAATGCAGTAGTAAAAAAATAACATTTTGGAGGAATTGTTATGAAAACTCGTAAAATTCTTGCTCTCGTTATGGCAATAGCACTCCTTGCTGTTTCTATGACTGTAGTAGCAGCTGCAGAAGAAGCTGTAGAAAGACCAACTTCTGTTTACACAGTTTATACTGAACCAACAAAAACAGAATATACTGATGCTGAATGCTTTGACGGAACAGGTCTTGTTATAAGTGATGGTTCAACAAACATTTCTTTTGACACAGATTACCAATATTTCACATTCACAACAGACAGCGATGAAAATCTTACTGTTTATATGACAGAAATCGAAGTATTCTACAAAGGCGAATCTTGTGGTACTGTTCCAGTTACTGTTTCTCACGCTGGTGGCGAAATTGTTCCTGTTAACAATCATTCACACGGCCAGATTTGTTCAGCTTGTGGTGTTATCTGTAAAAACGAAAGCCACGACGTTCCTTACTGGGTTCCTAATGGCGATGCATCTCTTGTAAGAGGCGAAACAGAAACAGGTACTTGCACAACTTGTGGTGACACAGTAAGCCAGATTATTCCTGGTACAGCTACTTATGCAACAATTTTTGCTGATATTGATATTCTCGCAACAATTTTAGGCCTTGTTACAATGATAGTTGAAGGCTTCGCTTTAATCTAATCAGCGGAGGGTAATTTGAATGAAAACTAAAAGATTTTTAGCTACAGTACTTTCTGTGCTTATGCTTCTTTCAGTATTTTCAGTAATCGCTTTTGCTGCAGATGAGACAACACCAGTGGCTAAATACACTTTTGAATTAACCTCTGGTCCATCTAAAACTGAGTATTACGATTACGAAAAATTTGAGCCAGACGGCATTACTGTTGCAATTAAAGATTCAACAGGTTCTGTTATAGAAACTGTTTATTACTCCAGTGATATTGCTTACCGCTTCACATTCTCACCAAAAGCTTCAAACATCCTTTCAGTTGATGTTAAAGAAGTAAGTGTTACACTTGATGGTCAGTTCGTAGCTAATGTTCCTGTTACTGTTAACCACAGACTTGAAGAAAACACAAGCCTTGGTAGCACAAAGCACGGCACAAAATGCTTCGGTTGCGGTTATGTTGTTCCTGAATCAATGGAAGAGCATATCTGGAAATATTCAGAAGATGAAGAATGGGAAAGAAACGAAGACCCTACATTCACAAGAGATGAAACAGAATCAAATTTCTGTACAAAATGTAACCACGAAATTAAAAGAGATATTGATGGTTCTGCTGGTTATGATGTAGAGTTCTTTGAATACCAATTCCTTCGTGATTTAATGTCTTACTTAGAAATTCTTCTTGACCTTATTTATGGTTCAATTAAAAGATAATTTATTATCCACCACTTAATAAAGTGGTGGATTTAATTTTATAATAAAACGACGGTAGCAAAAGCTACCGTCATTTTTTATTGTATTTATTTGATTGCTTTTCTTATTCCTTCGGTAACAGCTTCATATTCCTTTTCAAGCTCTATATAAAGCTTCTGTGCCTCGAGCATATTCTCACTTCTCACCGCTTCTACAAGTGGTGTAATAACCTTATAAAGTGGCTTTATGCTCAAATTACCAAAGTTACCCTTTAAAGTGTGCGCTACCCTGAAAGCATTTATAACGTCACCATCGGTCAACGCCTTCTGCAATGCTGCAATAACATTCATTGTAGCCATTTCTTCAAGGAATTTTTCAAACAACTCAGTTGAACCAGAAAAACGTTCTTCTGCTTCAGCGTAGTCAATTCCCACTGACTCTAAAATTTCTCTATCCATAATACTTTTTCTCTTCCCTGCTCAAGCTGTTAGTCCTTTGACATATTCTGATATTCTTTAACCATTTTTCTGAAGCGCTCGTTATAGTCGATAACATTCTTAACACGACGCGCAATAACCTCAGCAATAAATGGTTTTGTGATATAGTCATTAACGCCCATCTGAAGCATATCAACCTGAAGTCCTTCATCATTTTCACTTGATATAACAATTACAGGAATATCAACAGTATCCTCATCTGCATTCTTATGAGTCAAGAATTCTCTACCATCCATAACTGGCATAACCATATCAAGTAAAACAACCGCAACTTCGTTTTTATACTCTCTTAAAAGGTTAAGACCTTCTAAGCCGTTCTTTGCAAGCATAACCTCATAACTATTATCAAAAATATCCTTGATAATTCTGCTACTAAGCTCAGAGTCATCAACAACAAGAAGCTTCTTAGGTTTGCCCTTATTGCCACTGTTCATAACCTTTTTAAGCTTTTTGAGCTCTGTTTCAACTTCTTTCTGAACAGTAATATCAGTAAGATTTGCAACAAAAATAGATTTTTCTTCGCCAACTTTACCAATATACTGAAGCTTCTTTGAAACCCAGAGAGCATTACCTTGTTGCACACGACGTTTATATTGACACTCTGTAATTTCATCGTTTTTAATAGCATTACTGAATGCCTCAAGAACGTCATTTTTGTATTCGTAGAAGATATAATCCATAGGATTACCTTCTGAAACGCCATCCGCACCAAATAACTCTTTGTATGCATTATTGGTTCTTAAATATGTAAATTTATTTCCATCGAATTCACAAATTGCACTTGGTTGAGCAGAATTTGAGAAAAGAATTTCCATTTCAGGTGCAGATGACCACAACTTATCCATTGTAAGTGCACCCGTTAAATCAACATTTTTAGTAACAGTCTTTTCTTTATTCTCTCTGACAAGCTTTTCGTACTCATCAATAGGCATAGGTCTTGCAAAATAGAAGCCCTGAACGTACTCACAGCCTACACTTCCGAGGAAGTTAACCTGTTCTGCCTTTTCAACGCCCTCTGCAACAGCAGGCATACCAAGCCATTTAGCCATACGCACAACAGAAGCAATAATATTCTCACTTCTACCATCATTAGTGCCAGTGCTATCGAAGAAGCGCATATCAATTTTAAGAACGTCAACTTCAATTTCTTTAAGAACACTGAGTGATGAATACCCACTTCCGAAGTCATCCATCATAACAGTAAAGCCGTTTTCTTTTAAGCCTGAAACAACCTGCTTCATAATATGTGGGTTATCCATATAAGCAGTTTCTGTAAGCTCAAGCTGGAACAATTCGTGTGGAACATTATATTTATCTACAAGCCCTATAATGAAATCAACAATTTGTGGGTTGTATAAATCAACACGAGATATATTTACAGAAATCGGATGAGGTTTTATACCTTCATCAATCCATTTTCTTAAATATTTACAAATTACTTCCCATACGTAATGGTCTAATCTTTCAATAAAACCATTCTTTTCAAATACGGGAATGAAAAGACCTGGTGAAACCATACCCTTTACAGGGTGCATCCATCTTACAAGTGCTTCTGCACCTGCAGGTGAATTAGTTTCGAGTGAATATTTTGGTTGCAAGTAAACAATAAATTGTTCATCTGCTAAAGCCTGTACCATTTCGTTAACGATTTCCTGTTCTTTTTCAAGCCTCATACTCATCTCAGGCTTAAACACACCAACAGTATCAATATAATTGCCTTTACACTCTTTAGCGGCAAGTGTTGCTCTGTCTAACATAACTCCAGGGGAAAGAGTTAAGTCATCAAGGAAGTAAACACCGAAATTGGGAACAAGGTCAAAGTTTCTGTTGTAGCTTTTGATAATCTCTATATGGTCTTCAATAAGTTTGAAAACCTCTTCTTCTTTTTCGTATTCACCGCAAAGTGCAAAAACCTCGGCTTCAATTCTACCATAAGTAAGATTTGACCTCTGATTTGCTAAATTTTCAAGTCCCATTGCGAGATACTTGATAATTCTGTCGCCTTCGCTCGAACCATAGAATGAGTTCACTAATTGGAAACGGTCAATATCAAAACGGATAAATGCGAATTTCTTATCAGGATTGTTATCAAGCATTATTCTTGTTTTCTTCAAGAACTTATCTTTATTAAAAATACCTGTAAGAACATCGTATTCTGCTATGTATTTTAATTTTTTGAATGCAAAGAATTCGGTACGCATAATAGCGTTCTGAACTCTTAACTTCACGATTTCAGCATTATATGGTTTAGAAATAAAATCCCAGGCACCATCAGCCAAAACCTTAACCTGAGTATCCTCACCAGAATCACTCGTAGTAACGATAACAGGAATTTTAAGACCGCTTTCATTTACTTTTTTCAAAAATGAATAACCATCCATACCAGGCATATAAACGTCAACTACAACACATTTGACATCTTGTTCATGCCTTGCGAGAAAATCAAAACCTTCTTGCGCATCCTGATAATCAACAACATAGAAATCTTTAGAAAGAATATTTTTCAATATTTCTCTGTCAATTCTATCGTCATCAATAACAAGAACAACATCTTTATTAGACACAAAAAAGCCCCCTATATTTTTTGAAGATGCATTAAGTCACAATAACACATTCTTCTATAAATACCATTATAGCACTTAAAAATAAAATTGCAAGAAAAAGCACAAAAAATTTTGCTAATGTCAGCAAAAACAGTGTATTTTAACAAAAAAACTGGGTGTTTTTCCTTCTTTTTTAATAATTATTGTTCTTTTTTATAATTTCGATAAAGAAAAAAAGATGGCTTCACCAAGTGGTGAAACCATCTTTTTATTATTTTATGTAATCTGCCAGCGTTTTATATAAAAGCTGTGGCTCAATCGGTTTTGAAAGGTGGTCATTCATACCCGCCGACTTTGAAAGCTGCTTATCCTCAGCAAAAGCATTTGCTGTCATAGCAATAATAGGCACAGATTTAGCGTCCTGTCTGTTAAGTGCCCTTATTTTTGTTGTAGCTTCAAGTCCATCCATTATAGGCATTCTTATATCCATAAGAACTGCATTGAACTCATTTTCTTTTGAATCAGCAAATGTTTTTACACCAATACTGCCATTTTCAGCAGTAACAACTGTAATACCAACCTTTTCAAGAAGCTTTGTTGCAACAAGAGTATTAAGCGGATGGTCCTCACAAAGTAACACTTTTTTACCAGCAAGAATAGTTTTTAAATCTTCTGTTTCCTGAGAAGCACTTGCCACAGAATTAACCTGTTTACAATCTCTGAATAATTCAATAGTAAATGTTGTTCCGATACCGATTTTACTCACAACAGAAATAGTACCGCCCATTTTTTCAACTATACTTTTTGCTATTGCAAGACCCAAACCTGTTCCCTGACGTGCATTAACAAGGCTGTTTTGCTCTTGTGCGAAAGGTTCAAAAATTCGCTCCAAAAAGCTTTCACTCATACCACAACCTGTATCACTGATATTCATTACAAACTTCGCCTTGTTTTCGTCTATCATTTCGCAGTTGATATCCCAGGCAACACTGCCACCAGGCTCTGTGAATTTAACAGCATTGTTAAGAATATTGATATAAACCTGTTGCGCACGAAGTTTATCGAGATGAACCCATTGTGGCATATCCCCAACTCTATTAATGCTGAAGTTAATATTTTTCGCTTCTGCCAAAGGTCTTATAACAACCTCTACTGAACGAATTATTTCTTCTGCTTCTTCGTACTTGTTAACTATATCCATCTTGCCTTGCTCTATACGGCTCATATCAAGAATATCGTTAATAAGACCTAAAAGATAATTACCCGACGCATTAATATCCTTGAAATACTCAACAACCGAATCATCCTGAGTTGCCTCTTCACCGAGCCTTGACATACCTAAAATAGCATTCATCGGAGTACGTATTTCGTGACTCATTCGTGACAAGAAATCTGTTTTTGATTTGTTCGCAAGAACAGCCGCATCAAGTGCTTTTGCAAGCTCTTCTGAACGCTTTATTTCTTGCTGATAAACATCAGTAATATCTGTTACTAACAAAAGAATCTTTGTTTTTGTTTTATCGAACCAGAGATACGTGAAAAGCTTACGTTCTTTTCTTGTTGTTTCGTTAACGTTGAACGGATAGGCAAATTCTTCTCTGTCACTTAATTCAAACAATACATTTGAAAGGCAACAGTTATCAAAATTAGTTTCCGCATCCTGAAGCGATGTTAAACGAGCAAAGCTTTCCATTAAAGAGCGGTCAAAAGCGTCACCTGTTTTGAAATAATAGTTTTCGTTGGCATTACCTAAGGCAAGCTCAACCTTTCTGCTCTTAACGTTAATAACGCTTATATGCTCATAGCCATCTTCAATTACCTTATCAATAATATCTCTTGTAATATGAATATCATTAATATCGTAGCAGTACATAAAGCACATTACTTTTCGTGTCGCAGGGTGTCTGTAAATACGAATTGAACTGTTAATCCAACAGTTAGCACTATCAAAGGTTTCAATCTGATAATCAAACGAAAGTGACTTTTCACCATTTTCAAAGCTCTGAAGAAGCTTTCCTATACTGTGCTGTTTTATTATTTCATTCTTCTGTGATTTTGAAACAGCGTGCTCTGCAATCATATAAATTGCATCGGTGTATTTATCACCCACTTTTATAGGAAGCCTTGTTTCAGGCTTACTACTATAACTTTCAACACAGTCATCTGTAAGATTAATTCTCATTGTAGAAAGAACGTCTTGCCTTTGTGTTGCTGTTTCAACATTTTCGATTTCTTCATCAAGACGTCTTTGTTCTAATTTAAGTTCATTAATATTCTGTGCAAGACCTAAAAGACTTACAGGTTTATTTTCATCATCACGAATGATATCGTAAGTGATTCTGTACCACTCACTCTTTTCCTCGCTTTCACCTACACGGATATCAAATGTAACGTGAGACTCTTTACCAGAAGCCGCAATACTCGTCATAACCTTAAAATATTCAAGGTCATAAGGAATAATAAAGTCTGTACCGAAGCCTTCGTTTTTAAAATTGAGACTTGGTGAATTTTCACCGGCAAATGAAGCGGTTACTTCACCGGTCTCAAGTTCAATTTCCCAATAGAAAAGGTCTGCTCGACGAGAAACCGCATTTAATCTATCCTGATTTTCCTGAAGTTTTACAAGAGACGCTTTCAGTTCTTTTGCATTAAGAACAAGTTTGTCTTCCATATCCTTCTGATTTGTAATATCAATAAATCCGGCATAAATAAGAACACTGCCATCTTCTTGCTTAATGCTCTTGAAATTAGCAGTAAACCAGGTAATTTTGCCATCCTCTTTTCCAACAGTTCTGAAATCCACATAAAATGACGTATTCTGATTTTTAGCAAGCTCAAATGCGTTAAATATAGCAGCTAAATCATCTCTTTCAAAATCAAACGGTAATCTGATATCGCCGAATGCACCATATTTAATATCGTTTTTATCCATTTTGATAAGGTCGCAAATACTGTCATTACAATGTTCAACTATAACCTCATCATCCAAAGTTAATCTGAACACAACAATACCCAAAGGAATATTGTTAACAATTTCATCAAGCTCATCTTTATCGCCCTGAAGCTTTGCTCTTGCATTCCACGAATCAGTAATATCTGTAAAGAAACACGCAACTGAATCTCTGTCATTCCACACAAGCTTTTCAGCAGTAACATTATAACACCTGTCACCAATAACTATTTCTTCTACCTTGCCATTACTCAACCCTTTTTCTATTTCTTCACAATTAACAAGTTTTTCTTTCATTGCCTCGTGACAATTTTTACCAATTAACTGTTTCTCATTTACACCTAAGAATAAACCTGCAGCTTTATTTGCGTAAAGAATCTCATTGTTAGTTATATCTCTAACCATTGTTACAGTATCGATATTATCAAGGAGTGTCTGGTAAAGAATCTCACTCTTTGCCATTGCGTGGAAAACAGCGTGTGCCATAGGTCTGCCTTCTTTTTCACCAATAACACGAACAAGGCAGGTAACCCAAACAAGACTTCCATCCTTATGAATAAGTCTGTATGTAAATTCAGTTGATTTTAATGTTTTTATACACTCTAATATACTTTTCTGAACAATAGGAAAGTCAGCATAATAAATATTATCTTTCCAGTTATTGTCGAAATCTCTTTCGTATTCTTCCTGAGTTTTACCAACAAGCTCTGCCATACCAGGCGAGCTGTAAAGTCGCTTTAAAGTACCATCATCAGTTAAAACATACTTTGAAATACCACCAGGAATAGATGCAATCATATTATCCATTTCGGCATTCACATAAGCTAATTTATTCGAAAGTCTTATATGCTTATCTACATCACTGTAAAGACCATAAAGAGTGAGCTTACCATCATTTCTACCCATTACTGTGGTGGTAAGGTTCACATATTTATAATTACCATTTTTAGTTTTAACCCTGAAGGTTAACGTGTCACCATTTTTACCAAGAAGACAGTCTTCTACACTATCCTTTAAAACATTCACATCTTCCGGATGAATACCAGAATTTTCATCAGTCTTATTAACTTCTTCAAATTCTTCTCTGGTGTAACCCAAAATGTTATAATACCAATCATTACAATGGAAGAAATGAATAGTATCTGTAACCTCTATAATTACAACGCCACCAGGAATTTTATTAACCAACTGCTCATTATGAGAACGAAGCTGTTCAATATTTGAAATGCCTACTAAATTTATTAAAACTACACCATTACTCACCTGAGAATAGTGCATAGATACACTGAGGCTTACTTCATTCCAATATTCCTGAGAAGTACCTGCACCACCATTAAAGCCAACCTCACTGAGATTTTTAAGAGTAGTTTTAGACGGGTATTTTTTATAAAGTGCAGAATATTTTTTACCTATAATATCTGATGCTTTAATACCATCAATATTCGCCATTGCCTGATTTGTGTATTCATAAACAAAATCATTTACCTCGCCATCTTTATTTTTAAGCAAGGTAACAACCGCAACCGCCATAGGATTTTTATCATATATTCTCTTGTATGCTGAAATATCTAATCTTGTTAACATTAAAAATCAGCTCCGTTCAAGCATATTTTTCCGCATTATTAATTTGATGTTATCACACTTTAAAAAACTTTTCAATAAAAAAGAAGAATTATAAAAAATAAAAAACATAGTGCACAACAAACAACTCTTTCAATTGTCTGTTGTGCACATAGATTACGACACATTATACTTTATTCTTATTTCATCCGAGATTCTTGCAATAAACTCAGCATTAGTTGGTCTTTTCTTGCGAACCTGAGAATTATAACCGAAATATTTTGAGAATGCTTCTGGGTTACCCCTGTCCCAAGCAAGTTGAATTGCAGTACGAATAGACCTTTCAACACTTTCGCTTGAAACCTCATAATTTTCTGCTACCAACGGATAAAGCACTGTTGTCATTGAATTCACAAGCTTTGTGTTTTCAATACTTGATTTTATTGCTACCCTTAAATATTTGTAGCCTTTAAGATGAGCTGGAATACAAAGCTCCTGAATAACTTTAGTAATTATTGCTTCGCTGTCGATATAATAAGTAAAAGCATTTGACGGGAGGCGATTTGCTTCACGTATTTTCTTTATTTCCATAATTTTAGAAACTATTACCGATTGACTGACAGGCTTATTAAGATAAAATGTTGCACCTTTTTTTATTACTTCATTTTTTATGGTGGGGTTATCTATACCAGAAATAACAATTACCGCAGGTGTTATAAGAGGATTCAGATGTTGGAATCTTTCTAAAACGCCCAAAGCATCGACACCCTTCATAAAGAAGTCCATAACAATAACGTCCACAGGATTCTTCATCAATTCTTCTAATACTACATTACCATCTTTTTCGCACGTTCTATAAGTAAACTCAAGCTTTGAAAATCCTGAAAGATTTTGCCTGACATTCTCATAATCATCTGCAAACAATACAGATAATTCACTCATTCAGACGCCCCCAACAATCAAATTTTAACCACCATATAATTATACTACCAAATTAGTACAAGTCAATAATTTCGACACAATAGGTTTAATTTTCTGCCAAAACGTAAAAAAAGTGAATATTATGTGTCGAAAACAGCAATAATCGGATAATTATTCACTCTTTTTATCATTATCTGTAATATTTATTAGTCTTTTTAAGGTAATCAATAAGCATCATAGGCCAGTCTGTCTGGATAAAATCGAAGCCTTTATCAGAAAGCCAGCCCCAGCCTTTATCCATTGACTCTGTGAGTGCTGTGTCATCAGAGTGCCCTGCCGCTAATTGCTCACGATAGTTATAAATAATAGCATTAACCCAGACAAGCTTTTCGTCTTTATGCATCATTTCAATAAATTTATCGCTCGCAACTTCGCTTTTCTCAGAAGTAAAAAGAACTTCTGCCCCAATGTAATTAAGTTTTTTTGATTTTAAAATCTCGTGATATTTGTGCTCTTCACTTACAATAGGCATAAACTGTAAATGTGGTGCAACCTCTTCTAATACTCTGAATACTTCGTCAGATGGTGCAGATTTTACAATAACCTGACTATCCATATTATGCTTGTGAATTGCATTATAAATTTCTTGTGGATGCTCCCAGAATTTATCTACATTTATAAAACAACGGTCCTTGAAATTCTCAAGAAAATCATCAAATTTCAACACGCCGAATTGTGTAGGACACCTTTCACCTGCATTAACATAACGATAACGGCTTATATCATCCCAAGTTGCATTTTCAAAACTCTCTGCTATTGAAAGATGTTCAAACTCTCTGCCAGGATGAAATACTACTAACTGACCGTCAGCACTCATATCAACGTCCATTTCAATAACGTCTGCACCTTGTTTTAATGCTATTTCATAAGCAGGTAAGGTGTTACAAGGAATATTCCCTGCACTTACACCTCTGTGGGCAACAATTAAAATATTCTTTTTTGCGGCTTCTCTGTAATCGAAATTCATAAATTAATTTTCCTTCTTAAATCTTACTACATTCCACGAAAGTGGTTTTATATGCACTTTTGCATTTCTGCCATCAATCTCTGGTAATTCTACATTACTTGGCTTCACTGGTGCAGAAACTATTGAGTTTGTTTCTTTAATTCCAAATCCTGCCAATTCAATATGCTCTACTGGTTTAAAGTCTGGAAAATCGAGCATATCAACTGAAAGTTCGTAATCTTCAGTAAAACTTCTGTTTACCGAGAAAATTGTTAATGCATCTTCTTCCTCAGAAAGAACTGCGATACCATCTAAATCAGGAACGTCAGTGAATTCTTTTGTGTCGTGCTTATCGCAACTGATTTTTGAAAGAAGTGTTGTACCTCTGCCGTAATTTGAAAAATGCATAAATGGGTAGAAAATAGTCTGCTCAAAAATTCCGCCACCTGTTTCAGTCATAATAGGTGCAATAACGTTAACTAATTGTGCAAGACAACCTATTTTAACTCTATCTGCTCTACGAACGAGAGAAATGAGCATTAAGCCAACTAATAAAGCATCTTCAAAATTATAAATATCTTCTAACTGACAAGGTGCTTTTGACCATCTTTCAACAGGAGTGCCATTTGAGTGATACCACACATTCCACTCATCAAATGAAAGGTTGATTTGCTTCTTTGCTCTCTTTAAGCCTTTAACATAGTCACAGATTGAAATTACTGTATCAATAAAATCATCCATAACCATATTTTTTGCAAGGAAGCTTGGAGTGTCATCAAGTTTATTGTCAAAATATTGATGGAGTGAAACGTAGTCAACATTCCAGAATGCTTCCTCAAGAGTTTCTGCTTCCCATTTACCGAATGTATCCATAGTTCTGTTTGAACTACCACATAAAACAGTTTCAATAGATGGGTCAACCATTTTCATTATTCTTGCTGCTTCATTTGCAACTCTGCCGTATTCATAAGCGTTTTTATGACCAATTTGCCATTTACCGTCCATCTCGTTACCCAAGCACCATACTTTAATGTTGTGTGGGTCTTTTACTCCGTGTTTAATTCTTAAATCACTATAATACGAACCACTCGGGTGATTGCAATATTCAACTAAATCTCTTGCAGCCTCAATTCCACGAGTACCTAAGTTCACAGCCATCATACATTCTGTATTTGCCTTTTTACACCATTTTAAAAATTCGTTAGTGCCGAATTCATTAGTTTCAGTAACACCCCAGGCAAGCTCTAAACGCTGTGGTCTTTCTTCTTTAGGACCAACGCCATCCTCCCAGTTATAACCAGAAACAAAGTTACCCCCCGGGTAACGAACTATTGGCACATTTAACTTTCTTACAGAGTCAATAACGTCTTTTCTGAAACCGTCTTCGTCAGCAGTAGTGTGACCTGGCTCATAAATACCGCCGTAAACTGCTCTGCCTAAATGCTCAATAAATGAACCATAAATTCTTTTATCAATTTCGCCAACCTTAAAGTTTTTTGAAAGTGGTAAGCTTGCTTTTTTCATAGAACTCACTCCAATAAATTTTGTTGCAATTTACATTTATATTAACATTTAATACACTCATTTGCAACAAAAAAATTCTATCATTTAAAGTTTATCATAAACTAAAAATGATAGAATTTGTTTTATCAACTAATATTTATAATCAAGCCGTAAGGCTTCCGAAATTCTGCATTTTGCATTCTGAATTCTGCATTCATACAATGCAAACGCAGTTCCGAAGTTATTAACTATTCACTATTATCTCTTATCTTGAGCGTAAGCGAATCAGATAATGCCTTGTGCCATCATAGCGTCTGCAACTTTAATAAAGCCTGCAATGTTAGCACCTGCAACGAGGTCATAACCAAGACCGTATTTTTCAGCAGCTGCTGCAGAATGGTCGTGGATATCCTTCATAATCTGTTGAAGTCTTGCATCATCCTCTTCAGCAGTCCAGTTATATCTCATTGAGTTCTGACCCATTTCGAGAGCAGAAACTGCAACACCACCAGCGTTAACTGCCTTTGAAGGAGCAACAACTTTTACATTTTCTTTAAGATATAAGTCGGATCGTAGCCATGTCGTTCTGTGAGCCAA
>JAZNCY010000303.1:0-2030 GCA_045587825.1 Acutalibacteraceae bacterium | reverse complement strand
ATAAATAGCTTCGCCATTTACATCTAACCATTTACCCATACCTAAAAGGCGTTCTTCCATAAGCGGTGGAATTGTGCCATCAGCATCAGGACCAATATTAAGAAGGAAGTTGCCACCTTTTGAAACAAGTGAACAAAGAGTCTTGAGAAGCTCTTTAACAGAAAGGTAATTCTCACAACCCTCTTCCTTATTTAAGCCAAAGGAATGACCGATACCACGACATTCTTCAAATGGTCTGTCTAATTCAACGTCTTCAATACGTCTTTCAGTACCTAAATAAACGTCAATAATTCCATATTCAGTAGTAAAGTTACCGCCTTTTCTACCACGTGTCTCTTTACCCCAACGGTCATTAGGAACAATAAAATCTTTAACAGATGACTCATTATAAAGCCATTGTAAGAATTCTGTTGAATGCCACACTGAGCTTTCCTGCTCCCACTCACCATCTGTAAAAAGTGTACTCGGTTGATATTTTTCAACTAACTCTTTGAGCATTGGATGTAAATGCTCTAAAGCATACTTTTCAGGGTCTTCTAAGTAGTAAGGATGCCACCATTCATAAACTGAATGATAAACACCAAAACGAACACCTGTGCCTTCCATAGCGTTTTTTAATTCCATAAGAAAGTCGCGTTTTGGAGCACACTCAACTGAATTGAGTCCTGGTGCATATTTTGTTTCATAAAGGCAATAGCCGTCGTGATGCTTAGAAACAAAGTTTATGTATTTAGCACCTGAGCGCTTGAAAAGAGTTGCCCATTTTTCTGCATCGAAACGTTCACCTTTAAAATCGTTTATAAAGTCATAATACGGTCTTGAATTATAATGCTTTTGATGAAACTCTTTATATTTTTCTTGAGCTGGGGTTTCAGGATTTTCCATATTACAAGCGTAACCATACCACTCAGCATAGTCTTTAACAGGTGCGTAAGCCGGTACACTGTATAAACCCCAGTGAATAAAAATACCAAACTTAGCTTTACCAAACCATTCTGGTACTTTTCGACTATTTAATGATTCCCAATTGTTTTCAAACATTACTAAAAACCGACTTTCTTATATATTTCTATTGCAAAATGAACTGTAGTAGTTAAACTTTCGAGTTTAAGAAGCTTTTCAGTATCTTCCTTTGATGTTTTATAATAATATGGTGTCATTGTAAAGAGATTATAAATATCTTCTTTGTTTTCTAAAGTAATCTGATATTTCAATTCTACCGAATCACTTAAAGTAAAAAGTTCATCATTTTTTATTTCTGGTTTGTTTTTATATGGTTTATCATATATAGCCTTTTTAAGCTCCCATAAATGCTCACTTAACGGCACAACCTTAACTAAAAAACCATCTTTACTTAACACCCTGTTAAACTCATCATAAGCACACGGTGCAAAGATATTAAGAACTATATCTGCACTATTTTCAGCAAACGGTAGTTGAAATGCACTTGATACTGCATATTTAATTGATTTATCCATTTTAGAAGCGTACTGCAAAGCATTTTTACTTATATCAATTCCGTAAATATCAGAAATACCACACTCACTTTTTATCTGAGAAGTGTAGTACCCTTCACCGCAACCAATATCATATAAAACACACTTCTGTGTTTTAATTTTATTGATAACATTACAGATTTCTACAGATAAAGCGGAGTAATAACCATTCCCCAAAAAATCACGACGGGATTTAACCATAAGCTTATCATCACCGTGACGTTTATTTGAAGACTGTTGTGACATCAGCAGATTAACATAACCCTGTTTAGCTTTATCAAAACAATGGTTATTTTCACAAACAAATCTACTTTCCTGCTCAGTTAAAGCAAGGCTACATACAGGACAAATAAAACGAGTCATACTATGTAATTACTCTTCAATCAAAAGCTTTTTAAGCTCTGACATAAATGTGTTGATATCTTTAAACTGACGATAAACAGATGCAAAACGAACATAAGCAACTTCGTCAACATCTTTAAGCTTATCCATAACAAGCTCACCAATTTTAACAGAAGTAATTTCTCTGTCAAG
>JAZNCY010000302.1:0-5868 GCA_045587825.1 Acutalibacteraceae bacterium | reverse complement strand
GAAAAATTATCTTCTTTTACAGTTGAGCCCCAATGAATTAAATATTCGTCATTTAATTCGTCATAGAAAATCTCTGGTGCCCAAAGACAACCAAAATCATCTCGACCGAAATAAATTAATTTTTCTTCGCTAAAATTCACTAAATCGTCTGTTTTCCACATTCTTAAATTTTTACTACCAGAGCTATTTACTTTTTTCCAGTCAATATTATAGTTTTCGTCATATCTGTTGGCAATACAAAGGTCAGTTGTGAGTATTACAAACCCACCTGTTTTAAGTCGGATAATCTCGACATCTCTACAACCACATTCGCCGAGATGTGCTGATAACACTGGATTCCCATCATTAACCTGTTCCCAGTTATATCCGTCCTGACTTTTTGCAAAATAGACCTGTTCGCCATCTGGCGTGAGTTTTTCTTTAAAATGAACAAATAAATATGGCATAACGTCACTCACCTATTATTTTTTATAAAATTGTAGCATATTATAATAAAAAAATAAAGATGCAATTTTGACTTTGCATCTTTATTTATCATTAATTTATTTTAATAATGAAACTGCATCAAGAATTGTTTTTTCAAACGCTTCTTTGCCGTATTCATCTACTTGTGCTTTATTTTTCTCACCGTGAGTAAGGCAACCAGCACCACCAATGCAACCGCCGACACACGCCATACCTTCAATAAAGTTTGCATCAAGTACATTTTTGCTCTTTTTAAGAAGTGCGGTTTTACATTGTTCTATACCGTCACAACTTATAGCTTTTAAATCGAACTCTAAATTCTGTTCTTTAAGGCTCTGAACTACTGCATCTGAAAGTCCGCCAGTACGTGCAAAGATTCTGCCGAAGTAAGATGCATTATCTAAAACACCCTCTTCAAGAGTCATAATATCAATATCTTTACTGTCAAAGAGTGCTTGTAATTCTTCAAATGTCAACACACTATCTACATATGGTTTAACATCGGCTTTTAATGCTTCTGCCTTTTTAGCAGTACACGGTCCTATGAAAACAACCTTTGCATTTTCTTCGTTATCTTTAAGATATTTTGCAAGCGCACCCATTGGTGAAAGATTGTGTGAAATATGTGGCACTAAATCAGGGAATGCACTCTCTATATATTTAACGAATGCAGGACAACAGGAGCTTGTTAAAAAGCCTTTTTCTGTCAATTCTTTTGCTTCTGCTAACGCTACCATATCGGCACCAAGAGCCGCTTCAATTACTGTATGGAAGCCCAAATTTTTAAGTCCAGTAATAACCTGACCTAATTTAGCATAAGTAAACTGACTTGAAATAGATGGTGCAACTATTGCATACACTTTGTAATTTTTATTATTCTCACTCTTCTTAATAATATCAATTACATTGAGCATATATGATTTATCTGTAATTGCACCAAATGGACACTGATAAACACAAGCACCACATTCTATACATTTGCCATTATCAATTGCTGCAGCATTTTCATCATTGATAGAAATTGCTTTAACTTTACAAGCATTCTGACAAGGACGTTTTCTGTTAGTAATCGCAGCAAAAGGACATACCTTTGCACACTGACCACATTCAACACATTTTGATTTATCTATATGTGCAACGTGATTGTGGTCAAACGAAATTGCACCTCTTTTACAAACGTCTTCGCAACGGTGAGCAAGACAACCACGGCAAGAGTCTGTTACTTCATAACCCGCCGCAGGACATTCGTCACAAGCGATATCTATTACTTCAATAACATTTGGATTATCGGGATTACCACCCATAGCAATTTTTACACGCTCACCTAAAATTGCGCGTTCTTTATAAACACAGCAACGCATTGTTGAGGTTTTACCAGGCACTATAATCTTAGGTATCTCTAATGCATCCTGAAGTAACGTATCATTCCAGGCACTTCTTGCTACTTCTCTTAAAACCTTATATTTTAAGTATTGTACTTTAGTATCAAATTTTCTCATTTACACACCATCTCTATATTAAAAATAACTTACCTTAATTCGTTTACCCATCTTTTTAAGACATTTTGTAAGCTCTGAAACAAGATTCATTTTAATGTTGAAATTTATAGGCAAATCGGGATTCTGATGGGCTGGGTTGATTGCTCTACCAACATAGAAGTTAATATCTGTTGCTTCTTCAAAAAGTAATCGGCTTATAAGTGAAGCGCCGTCTTTTTTGAAGCTCCAATGCTCATAGAATTTGTTTTCACCTAAGTAATCTTTAGCATATTCTAAAACCCTGTTTACTGTAATAACACCTTCGGTTACTAAATCGACACCTTCGATTTCTGCAATAGGTGGCATATCTGACGTAAAATCGAGCTTTGCCTTTAATGGTTTATTCAAGTATTTCGCCGCTATTGAAGAAGTTGTTCCACCACAAACAATATGCTTACCTTCTTTTGAGAAGAACAAAGACATCATTCTTTCTACATCATCTCTGTTAGATGGTGGACCAAAGAGCATATTCATAGGAACTCTTTTTCTTATTTTTACAATACAGGCTGTTGCATCATCACCAGGTTTATTGTCGTAAAGTCTGTTACATTCATCAACAAGCATAGTAGAAAGTGTTTTTGCTGTATAACCTGCTGGAACGAGAGTTTCTATAAAGCTTATTATATCCTCACGCTTCCAGCCAAAGTTGTAAGCAGTACCAATTCCAGCGTGCGGGCAACCATCACTCATTGCAACAAAGACGTCATTTTCCTGTAAATTCAATACAGTTTTAAATATCTTTTTACCGCCGATGTTCATTTCAGTTTTCGGATAATCGTAATTTACATCATCACGGATAACTACTACTTGGGGGTTATCATACTGAATAATCTCAGCAGTTTCGTTATCTTTTATATGAATTATAGTAAACGTAGAATAAGCAACTCCACGGACAGAGCAAACCGGAAGTGTTGCGGCGATTGTTGAAACACACTCTTCAAGTGGCAACCCTTCAGCGAGCATTGTAGAAATAATTTTTGAAGTAAGTGTTGAAAGAATACTTGCTTTAACACCACTACCGAGTCCGTCAGACAAAACAATAACCGTTGAATTCTCGTCTGGTTCAACTATATCAACGTGGTCACCACAGAGCTGTTCACCTACGTGATTTATAGATTTATAACCTATATCAGCACATAAATCATTCATCGGTAATTGACTCCTTTAATTTTGCAAGTGCAATTTTTGTTTCAGCTGCAGTTTCACCTAAGAGAGAAGCTATTTCCTGAACAATTCGCATTTGCTTATCTACAACCTTATCGGCAACTTCAATAGTCTGTCTGCCGATTCGTTCTTTCTTCTCACGTTCGTTTTCTTCATCTGTTACATCGCGCATAATGCAGATTAAAAGATGTGAATCTTTATCATAAACAATAGTAAGCTCTACATATCTGTTATATTCTGCAAGGAATACACGCTCATCTCTTACCTGACGATTTTTCTCAATTACATTAAGGAAAATAGTAGGGTCAAGAATTCTTATAACGTTTTCACCTAAAACATCACTCGCAGCTCTGATATTCATAATTTTTCTGGCTGCTTCATTTATTTGTTGAACTTCTAATTGTTCATTGAGAACAAAAAGTCCGTTAGGTGTATTTTTAACAATATTATCAGAAAAGCTTTCTGCCTTGTCTTTAAGGAATGGCAAACACATTGAAATTTCTGCTTTACCCTGACAAATTGCAATAGCTTTTTCACGGCAAGTGTTATATCCACAAGAACCACAGTTAAGCTCCTGTGATGGCTTAAATTTACCCATCTGTCTTAAAATATTATTTATTTCTATTTCAGATGGTTTAGGGATTCTCTGTTCAATAAATTCAAAGCCTTTTTGTAATTCTGCTGACTCTGGTTGTGAAACTTCAAAGTCTTTATTACCAGCATAATTTGCAACTCTTATGTAGTCTGTTACCGAGGACAAGTGGTGATATTTTTCCATAACAGGTCCACCAACACAACTACCAAGACACGCTGACATTTCAATAAAGCAGTTATGAATTTTACCAGCCTTTATATCATTTAAAACGGCAATACAATTTTCAACGCCATCAATTGCCACGTAAGAATATCGGCTTTCTTCCTGTGACATAGTTTTTAAAACGCCACCAGTTGTAGGGAAAAATCTTGCTTTTGTATTTTCGTCTTTGTCTAATTCTTTTTCTAACTCTATATTTTGAGCCTTTAACATAAGTGTGAGCTCTTCAAAGGTAAGAACTGCATCAACTATACCTTCGTAATATTCTGCTTCATCTTTTTTAGCAACACAAGGGCCTATAAAAACTGTTTTTGCATTCTTTATTCTTTTCTTTATATCCTGACAGTGCACCTGCATTGGTGATTTAACGTCTGCAAGATATTCAAGTGCAAATGGGTAATGCTTCTGAATTAAAAGGTTTATAGAATGACAGCAAGAAGATATAACAATATCTCTGTCATCTTCTTTAAGCATTCTTTCATATTCTGTTTTTACAACAGTTGCTCCCACAGCAGTTTCTTCAACGTCATAAAATCCTAATTGTTTTAAAGCTTTGCGCATTGAACCAATGCCAACACCATCGTAATTTGCAATAAATGATGGTGCAAGACTTACTACAACAGGGTCGCCACTTTGTAAAAATACTTTTACTTTTTCTGTTTCGTCAACAATTTCTTTTGCATCCTGTGGGCAGACAACAAAACACTGACCACAAAGAATGCACTCATTACCTATGATGTGCGCCTGATTACCTGAGAAGCGAATTGCTTTTACAGGACAGTGACGAATACACTTATAACAGTTTTTGCAGTTAGATTTTTTAAGAGTTAAGCAATTAGGCATAGCTTTTATTCTCCTTTGATTTTTGTTAAGACATTCTCACTAAAAATCTCTTTAAAGTTCTCTTTTGTAACACCTGTAACTATATTATCGTCAAATTGAACTGTTACACCTACACGATTACACTTGCCGATACAAAAGCTACCGACAAGTGTAATTTCGTTTTCAAGGTTATTTTCAGTTATTGCTTTTTGAAACAATTCAACGATTTCAGGTGAGCCTTTAATGTGGCAGGAACTACCAACACAAACCTGAATTGTCATTTTTATACCTTACCTTTTACGTTTTTCTCGAAGAATTCGTTTACTGTATCAGGAGTAACTGAATAGAATTCGTCATTAATTGTTACACAAACGCCTTTCTGACATTCGCCCATACAAAATGTTCCGCCGAGTTCTACCTTATCACCTAAATTATTTTCAGCAATAAGATATTGAAGCTGTTCTACAACTTGTCTTGAACCTTTAATATGGCAAGAACTACCAATACATACTGTAATTTTCATATTTATTACCTCTTATTCATAATCTACAACGTTTACCCAGCTGAGTAAGAATTCACGTTCTTTTTCATTACCCTTTACAGATTGTGATGCAGCAACAATTGGCATCCATTTCTGAACGTACTGTTTTGCAGTATCGCTCTTTTTGCAGAAAAGGTCTAAATATGCTTTAGCACCATCAATATCGCCATTGAGCCAGAAAAGTAAATATGTTCTTGCTACGTCAGCTGAAGCATTACCCTGAGTTGCGTGTGACCAGTCCAAAATGTAAGGTGTACCATCTTCAGCAATTATAATATTTGATGGGTTAAAGTCACCGTGGCAAACCTTGTTATGTTTTGGCATACCTTCAAGACGGGTATGTAAATCGTAACGTGTTGTTGCATCTAACTCTGACTGAGTAATTTTTCTTGTCATTTTATCCTTTAACTTATTAAGTAAAGGACTTGTTTTTGAATGAACCTCTAATTGTAAATCCACTAATAATTCAAGATATTCTTGTTTCTTCTCAGGATTTTCTTCCATTAACTGCGCTAATGTTTTAC
>JAZNCY010000301.1:0-6817 GCA_045587825.1 Acutalibacteraceae bacterium | reverse complement strand
AAAAGCTTTAAAAGAAAGAAATATTAAGCGCTATGGATTAGCAAAGCTAACAGGAATACAGTATCAAATTATAGATAATTACTATAAGAACAATGTAACTCGATATGATAGTTATGTTTTAGACCGTATCTGTTCTGCATTACAATGTGATATTTCGGAAATAATTGAATATACAAACGAAGAAAAATAACCCGTAACACTCGTTATGAATGTTACGGGTTGTTCTTTACATAATTATTTGATATTTAACTCTTCTATTTGTGAACCTTGAAAATGGAATATATCCGTCGTGTTGTAGGCGTCCAATTATTATTCCAGGATGAATTTCCATTTTTCTTGCATAAAAACAAATCCTATCATATGTGAATCCGTGTGGTCCACAATTTAAAAAGGCATCGTAATCATCCTGTGGTAATAAAATATCTCTAGCAAATTGGTCTGCTTCTTTTTCTAAATCCTCACTAGTTTGGGAAAGTGTCTTGTCGCTTATTATCGTTTTTGTTTTCTTTTTTTGAAGTACATGACCTATCTCATGGAATAGCGAAAACCAAAATGTATCAGCATAAGAATTTCGGTCATTTATAGCTAAAACAACCTTATTTCCATACCATCTAACAACTCCATTAACGCCACAGTTTTTTAAGGAAGGCAAAAGCACGAATGCTACACCACATTCCCTAAAAATTTTTTCTAACTTTGGTAAAAAATCTTTTGGATCCATCAAAGTCATTGCACGTATTTCAGGTATCGCGGCTTTTAATTTCTTTTCATCAAAAGACTCAACAGTTTTGTTTAATCCGAAGTTTATTGCCGTTTGTAACCATACGTTTGAATTTATTACATTCTTTTCGGTTACTGTTTGAACTGATGTTCTAAAGCTTGCCAATAAATCTGGATTTTTTAATAATGTTAAATCACTTACCCTTAAATAAGCACAAAGATTTTCGATTTTTTCTTCAATATTTTTGGCAGCTGAAAGTATCTTGTTTTGAACAAAATAATTGTAATCAATTTCTTTAGCTACTTCTTTTTGGGCATTTAATTTCTGTGCTTTTTCAATTTCCAAAACCTTTAAATCATATGTCTTTTGTAAATTTATTAAAGTTTCGGCACTTATTCCTAACATTATGGATATTTTTGATGCAAGAATGTCTGACAAAGGAATTTGAGCATTAATCAACTTGCTAATCGTCTTTGCCGAAACATCTAATCTTTTTGCAAACTCTTCTTGAGTCATTTCCAAATCTTCGATTATTTCTTCGATGTAAAAACCAGGGTGAAACGCTATAATATTTTCATATTCTTTATTATTCATAATGATTAGTCACCTCCACCACTATTACAACTTTTGTACACTGTTTTATTTTTTCTATATCTTTTTCTTTTTTCAGTGATTCTTCTTTTTCATTTAGTGGCTCTATTATTAATCTAAATCCTATTTTTCTACCTAAATCTATAGCATATAATCCCTGCATTTTCCCTGCGAGTCCATGAAAATGAAAAGTAGGGTTATTAACAACATCTGCAAAACTCGTTGCATTCTCTATAAAGTTTATGCGAGAGTGCAACAATTTTGCAACTATATCATTAAAATCTTTTTTGGCACAAGACAGATTTTTGCATTGTTTTTCAGTGCGTTTATTCTTATATTTTATCTCCATTAAAGAGTTTTACACCCACCTTCCCGGATTTTCATATATATAATATCATGTTTTTGTGTGTATGTAAACAAAAAATATTACCAAAAAGGTAATATTTTTTCTAACAAAATGTATAAACTTTGTCTTCCAATTCCCTTATGTTCAAGGTCTTTTTCCGCCCATATTCCCTCACTTCCTCAAATCCCATCTCTCGCATAGAAAAACCCATAAAACACAATGAAAAAAGGTAAATTTTAGCTTTAAATTCGGGCATTTTCAGGGAATTGGTTTTGAGTTTTTGAGGAGTTGTGAGAATATTTAAACAACTTTTAGGGCAGACTTTCTTCCCTTAAATCAATCCTTGATTTTTAAGGTGTTTTGGTTTTTTCAGCCCTTCAAGTCCCGTCTCTCGCACCAAAAAGGACCAGTCCAATAGGGCTGGTCTTTTGTTTTATTATATATTCTTTTTTCTATATTATCTCTTATCTAAAACAATTTTAATATCCCCCTATTTTCTGGTAACAATAATAACACTAATACTTAAAGGAGTGTTATTATGTTCAAACACGAAAAACAACTTTTTCACCCTGTTGAAATTGAAAGACCAAACCCGCAATATGCTGCACTTTTGCAAGAGCAATTAGGTGGTGCAAATGGCGAACTTAAAGCCGCAATGCAGTATATGTCACAAAGTTTCAGAATTAAAGACCCTGAAATAAAAGATTTATTTTTAGATATTGCCGCTGAAGAATTAGGTCATATGGAAATGATTGCGCAGACTATTAATCTTTTAAATGGTCACGATGTTGATGCTTCTAAAGTGCCTGCAGGAGAAATTCAGACTCACGTTCTTTTAGGACTTAACCCCGGGTTAATAAATGCTTCTGGCTACTCGTGGACTGGTGACTATGTTACTGTAACTGGTGACCTCTGTGCAGATTTACTTTCTAACATTGCATCTGAGCAGAGAGCCAAAGTAGTTTATGAATATCTTTACAGACAAATTGACGATAAAAAAGTTAAAGAAACTATTGATTTTCTTTTAAACAGAGAAGAAGCACACAACGCTATGTTCCGTGAAGCATTCAACAAAGTTCAGAATAGCGGTTCAAATCAGGATTTTGGCACGACCAAGGCTGCTAAAATGTATTTCAGTATGTCAGAGCCGTCGCCAAAGGACAGTAATTTTGAAGAATTCAAAAGCACACCACCATCATTCAACTAAAAATAGTCCCCGAAAACAGTTTTTTGTTCTCGGGGATTTTTTATTTTATTTACTTGTAACTTCTTTAATATAAAGTGCTGATTCTACAAAAGTTTGTAAATCCTCGTAGCTACATTCCTCAATAAGAAGAGCGTTGGTTTCATCTAACTGAACATAACCGAACATACCGTAATTATCGTATTCTTGATTCTGGCTCACATAAACATCTTTATATGAATAAGAATATGTTTCATAAGTATAACCATTCACTTCACAAGAATGAAGTTTTTCTACTACTAAGTCTTTTACATAGTAATATGAATTATTACCTGCATTTTTCTCTTTTTTGAAATGGTGAATATGGTCATCTACAGAGTAACATGTAATCAAATTAACAACAGCCTGGCCACCCTGTGATGAAACGTAAAGACTATCTGTTTCGTCTGAAACAGCATAATCAACGGTATCGCAATATGAAGAATCATATTCTAACACACAAGAAGCGTAATCATTTTCTAAATTAAAAGCTTTATCTCTGTTAGATTTTGGTGTTTCTGTTTTATTATCAGTATCAACCTGATTTGCCTGAGTTTCGCCACCATCGTTTGCGCCATCGTTACCAGCACCGCCACCACAAGCTGCGAATGTAAGTAACATTGATAAAATTAAAAGTACTGCTAAAATTTTCTTTTGCATTTTTACCACCCCTAAAATTTGGTAATTTAATTCTATCATCTTATCTTTATATTCTCAATTCGCACTTTTAACATATATTGAAGTAAAATTTTGTAAGAACTATTTATTCAAATTTTTATATAAAGTGATATAATATATACATTCAAAAACTTTCGGGGTGATTTTATGCAGAATGAAAAACTCTACATTTTAACTTATGAACACGGTGGCTACGTTCTCTGGAAAGACGAAGTTAAACCACGACTTTTAAAAATCTTTGATTGGTTAGAGAAATATCCAAAACTTAGAATCGGTCTTGACTATGAATCTTTCACATTTGATGAATTTTCAAAATGTGACAAAGAGGTGGTTGAGTTAATAGGTAAATTATTAGAGAAATATCCTGACAGAGTTGGTCTTGGTGCTACTACTTACGGTCAACCATTGTCACTTACAATAAATGATGAGTCAAATGCTCGTCAGCTCTCTTACGCAGTAAAAACAAACTTGCATTATTTTAATAAAACACCTGATGTTTATGCAATTTCAGAATTTGCACTAAATAACCAGACGCCCCAGCTTATTTCTCAGTGTGGCTACAAAGCGGCTCTTTTACGCTCTCACGTTATGGGTTACGGTTACCCTAAAACTTACGACAGTGCATGGGGTAAATGGATAGGTAAAGACGGCACAGAGATTCCAGCAGTACCAACATACGACAAGCAAGGCAGAGGCTACAACTGCACAACTGTTGACAACTGGATTTTGTCACGTTGGCCAGTTGATTCTGACCTTTATTCTTTAGAAGATTTTAAAGAAATGTTTAAAAAATACTCCCCTCTCTTAGCTTCAAGATATGACGATTTAACTCAGCCTATTGAAGAGATTACAGCAGAAATTGAAAAACACGATGATTACGAATATGCACTTCTTGAAGATGTTCCATCTATTTATGGTGAACCAGTTGACGAATACTGCACAACTGACAATGACTTCCACGTGCAGATGCCTTGGGGCTACTGTGGTAACGAGATTTTTAATGGTTGCCGTCAGGGTGAGGTAAACGCAGTAGAAGCCGAAAGACTTAACGCGCTTTCTTGTCTTCTTGGTGGTAAATCTTTTGAAGAAAAAAGTGAAGAAGCGTGGAAATATATTCTCGCAGCAGAGCACCACGATGTTACAATCTGTGGACTTTTAGACCTGTCACGTAGATTTATTCCAACATCATTAAACGCTTCTGCTTTTGTTAAAGATAACTCTTTAAAATACATAAAAGAAAAATTTGCCGATAAAAATAGTGACTCCATTGTTGTTATAAATCACCATTCGTTTGACATTTGTGAATACATAGAAATTCCAGTAGAAACTGACGTTGCTGTATTTGATGGTAGCAAAAAACTCGAATGCGAAATAATCGAGAAAAACGATAAAAAGACGATTAGAGCAAAAATAGAAGTTCCTGCCTTTACAATTAAACGTTTCACATTGAAAGAAGTGAATTCTGACAACAATAATTTATTCTTCTACAACGAAGTAAGCGGAGAACTCACCACACCTTGCTATAAAATTAAGTTAACCGAAGAAGGTATTGCATATATTAAAGATTTTGCTACTGACAAGGTTTTAACTGGTAACGGCACAGGTGAGCTTTTCACAGGTAACATTAATGGTGTTGATTCTGCTTCAAAAGGTGAATGGACTGTTGAAACCTTCAAAAATTCCGCTATAGCAACACAAAAAGGTGAAATTGGTGGAATTCCATTTGAATTCACAATGACTTTTGTTGGCAATTCAAAAAGAATTGACTGCAAAACAAAAGTTACAATGAACAATGAGCTTGTTGGCAGAACTGACGTAACTCAGGGCAGACCTGTTCCGTTTACACTTAACGGTCACCACCACGAAGATAAGCTTTGCCTTTCTCTTAACGTGAATTTAAGTAAAAACCGTAAAATGTTCCGCGATTTACCTTACTCAATTTCCCAGTGGAATGGTGATTTAAGAAAAACTGAAAAATACTGGTACCCGAATGACGATATTCTTATTGACACAGAAGTTTCACCTGAAGAATCATTTAACAACACAACATATTTCCACGGAATTTACTGGCTTTGCCTTCGTGACAAAGAAAATGGTCTTGCGGTATTTAACAAAGGTTGTATGGGTTCTGCTGTTAATGGCAACCACCTTTTAATTCCACTTATTTATTCAAATGAATATATGTGTGGCACTCGCATTTTAGAGGGTGTTTTTGAAAATGAATTTGCTATTATGCCATTTGGTGCTGAAATGAGTAACGTGGAATTGCACAAAAATGCTCTTTGCTACGTTCAGCCATTAGTTGCCGTTACTGTAAACAAAGGAAATGGTGAATTAAGTAACACTACATTTATTGATTTTAAAACAAATAATAAAGAAGTCATTTTAACTGCACTTTACCCTGAAAATGATTATATTTTAGCTCGTTTCTGTAATTATTCTGACAATAACTCTTCTGCTGAAATCAATTCTCCTTTCGGTAAAATTGTTGCAGAAACAGACTTACTTGGTAACGATTTAAAATCTGTTACAGATGGCAAATTAGAGTTTCACCCTTGGGAAATTAAAACAATAAAAATTATAAAGGAATAATTCTATGGCAGACACAAAACCGATTATAGAGCTTGAGCTTTATATAATCCGTCACGGGCAAAGTATGGGAAATATAGAAAGAATTACTGACGGACTTTCACACGAAGAGTTGCACGACCCGAGACTTACAGACCTTGGCAAAAAACAGGCTATTGCTTGTGGTGAAAGATTTAAAAATGTAGAATTTGATGCAGTTTACTCCAGTGCGCTATTACGTGCAGTAGAAACTGCAACCGAAATTATAAAAAAGCAACCCACTGACAAAGCTTTAAAGGTGTTACCCCTTTTAACAGAAGCAGGGGTTTCGCCTGAATACAGCCATTCATCATTTACCGAAATACTTAAAATAAATGAAAAGGCCGTTTTAGCAGATGATATTGACCCTACAAAATCACTTTTTTATTATAACAGCACCCGTGATGAAGCAGATTTATTTGAGAGAGCTGAAAAAGCACTCGAATATATAAAAACACATCAGCATGAGGGCGAAAAAATTGCCATTATCAGCCATGGTGCTTTTATTACCTATCTGGTATTCTCTTTAATGGGTTACAAAAAACAGTGCCCTTCATATGATTTGGACTTTAAAAACACAGGCGTTACAAAAGTTACTATTTATAAAAAGGGTACCAATAAATATGGCGATACAGTTTTTGAATTTATAAAT
>JAZNCY010000300.1:0-13859 GCA_045587825.1 Acutalibacteraceae bacterium | reverse complement strand
GTTGATAAATATATGGAGTATTAATTATGGATTTCGAGAAAGCACAGAAAAAAGCAAAAGAATTAGTTTCAAAAATGACTGCAGAAGAAAAAATGAGCCAACTTCTCTATAATTCTCCTGCTATTGAAAGACTTAATATACATCAATATAACTGGTGCAACCAAGCATCTCACGGTATTGCGAGAGCTGGTGTTGCAACAGTTTTTCCACACGCTATTGGTATGGCGGCAACGTTTGACAAAACTTTGGTTAATACAGTTGCAGATGCAATTTCAACAGAAGCAAGAGCAAAATATAACAAGAGTATTGAGTTTGGCGACAGAGATATTTATAAAGGTCTTACATACTGGGCACCAAATATCAATATTTTCCGTGACCCACGCTGGGGCAGGGGTCAAGAGACTTTTGGTGAAGACCCTTATTTAACTGCACAATTAGCAGTAGAATTTATAAACGGTATTCAAGGCGACGGCGAATTTTATAAAGCAACTGCTTGTGCTAAACACTTTGCAGTCCACTCTGGTCCTGAAAAGACCCGTCACGGATTTGATGCTATTGCAAATAAAAAAGATATGTACGAAACGTATTTACCGGCATTTGAATATGCAGTTAAAAAAGCTGGCGTTGCTGGTGTTATGGGTGCTTATAACCGTACAAACGGCGAGCCTTGTTGTGCAAGTAAAACTTTAATGCAAGATATTTTAAGAAAAGACTGGCAGTTTAAGGGTTACTACGTTTCTGACTGTGGTGCTATCCGTGATATATGGGAATTCCATAAATTTGCAGACAGTATGAAAGACGCGGCGGCAGTTTCTCTTAAAACTGGTTGTAACTTGAACTGTGGCGAATCTTATAAATATTTAATCGACGCTTACGAAGAAGATTTAATTACTGATGAAGATATCACAGAAGCGGCAGAATATCTTTTCACAATTCGTGCGACTTTAGGTGAATTTGAAGAAACCAGACCATATAGCGATATCGGTTACGAAAAATTAGACTCTGACGAAAATAAAGCGCTCAACTTAAAAGCATCAGAAGAAACAATGGTGCTTTTAAAGAATGAAAACAACTTCTTACCACTCAATAAAAATGATTTCAAAAAGGTTGCAGTAGTTGGCCCTAACTCAATGTCACATTTAGCACTCGAAGGTAACTATTTCGGTCACGCTTCTGAATACGTTACGTTGGCAGACGGCATCCGTCGTGAATTTGCTGACTCTAAAATATTCGTTGCAGACGGTTCACACCTTTGCAGTGAAGTTAAAAGTTCCTGGGATGGTTTCGAGTACCTTTATAGCGAAGGTATGGCGTCTGCATCTGAAGCAGACCTTACAGTTTTATGTGTTGGTCTCGACAGAACTATTGAGGGTGAAGACACAAACCACTCAAACGAATTTTCAAGTTGTGGCGATAAAAATACACTTTACTTACCAGCAACACAAATGAAGTTAGCAGAATCAATCTGCGACGTTACCGACAATTTAATAGTTGTTATTACTTGTGGTAGTGCTATTGACTTAGGCGAAAAGGTAAGAAAACACGCAAAAGCAATTATTCACGCTTGGTACCCTGGTGCATTGGGCGGTAAAGCGGTTGCTAATATCATTACCGGTAAAGCAGTGCCTTGCGGTAAAACACCGCTTACTTTCTACTACGAAACAAAAGAAATTCCATCTATGGAAGATTATAAAATGGATAACAGAACTTATCGTTATTATAAAGATGAACCTTTATATCCATTCGGTTTTGGTCTTTCATACACAAGTTTTGGCTTTAGTGATTTTAAAGTTCTTTCAGAAGATGATGAATTTATAAAAGTTTCTGTAAACGTTAAAAATACAGGTGACTTTGACTCTAAAGAAAAAGTTCAGGTTTATGCACAGTTTACTGACTCAAGAACTACAACACCAACTTATCAGCTTTGCGGTATTTCTTCTGTTGAACTCAAAAAAGGTGAGAGCAAAGAAGTAGAAGTTGAACTCGATAAATACTTCATTAAAGCAGTTCTTGAAGACGGCAACAGAGTTACCCCAGACGGCAAAATTACTCTCTTTGTTGGCGGTCACCAGCCAGATGAACTCAGCAATAAACTTACTGGTTATAGTTGCCTTTCACTCGATATTTAATGCAATTGCATTAAATATCATATCGCATACGAGCGAAGCGAGTATATATCGCAACTGCATTTATGCAGTTATATCGCATTTGCATTGGCAAATATATCGCAATTATAATTTGAAATAACAAAAACTACATTCTTTTATTTTTGGTTTACTATAAACTTTAAAAGAAATAAAAATTAACTCCCACTATTGTAGGGGCTGACCTGTGGTCGCCCGCAAGTAGTGGGAGTAAGTTTTTAATTATAATGAGTTACTCGAGTGTAACGAGCTAAAAACTAACTCGTTCTACCAACAAAACTATTGCTAAAACGAGAAATTTGTGTTAAACTAAGGTTGCGAAACCAATTGAATATAAAAATGTGGGGCGATTTTCTTTTTTATATAAGAATAAATCACCTTATTGTTGCGTATACTCATGCTGTGAATTTGATAAAAATGCAAATTCCGTCAGTATGAGTGTGCACTATTGCCCTTTATATTGAATTGGTTTCGCGACTATCGGAGTTTGCGTTTTTTGTGCGACTGCTTCGGTGGTCGCACTTTTTGTTTTTATAAGAGAATTAAGGTGGGATGAAAAAATAAGTTGAGAATTTTATAAATTAGCTATAAATTCCAGCTTGCTGGGGTTAAAATTGAATTAAAAATAATTATATTAGGAGAATGTTTTATGAAAAATTTTATTAGTTTACTTTTAATGTTAAGTCTTGTTTTCTGCTTTGCAGCTTGTGGTGGTAACGAAACACCAGACGAAAATAGCGGTAATAATATTGTTAATAATGTAGATGATAATCAGAACGCTGATAATATTACAAGTAATAAAGAAATTACTTTAGAAGATGTTGAAAATGCACCTGTGTCACCTGAATCAGATTTTCATTATTACGATGTTGATGGTGGCATAGAAGTAGTTTATGATGGTGATGATGAAATTGTAGTAGTCCCAGAAACAATCGATGGAAAAAATGTTGTTGCTGTTGCACGAAGAGGTTTTGTTAATGCGGATACAGTGCGTGCTGTAAAATTAGCGAATAGTATAAAATTTATAGGGGATAATGCCTTCCACTCCAATGAATCTATTGAGATTTTGGTAGCAGGTTCGGGTTTAGAAACTATAGGTTATTGTGCTATAGGAAATTGTGAGAATTTAAGAATATTAACACTTAATGATGGTTTGAAAGAAATAGATGTTGGTGGAATATCTATGAATCCAAAGTTAATGGAATTAGACATTCCTAATAGTGTTACGCAAATAGATTACGTTCCAACACAAGGCTCTATTATTATTTGTGAATCTGGTAGTGAGGCAGAAAATTTTGCAAAATTAAACGGTTACGAATACAGACTTAAATAATTTAAAGTTATATGTTTATTTATAAAAGGCTGGTGAAAGTATGCATAAAAACAAAAAACAAAAACGTGAACGCGGTGCAATAATTGTTGAAGCAACTTTTTTCTAACTACGTTTATTTTTGCAATGTTTACATATATGCATACTTACCATCTGTAATTGAATAATAAAATAAAAATTCTATCATTTCGGTTTGTGGAAATGATAGAATTTTTTGTTTGTGCGATATGTTGTGCAACGCGATATATTTGCCAAGGCAAATGCGATATAAATTTACTTCGTTCATTTGCGATATATATTCGCTTTGCTCGTATGTGGTGTGATATAAATCCAATAACACGCCGTAGGCATATCGCATCGAAGATATATCGCATTTCAATAGAAATATATCGCAAATCCGCAAGGATTTATATCGCAATTCGCGTAGCGAATTAGTCGTGATAGTTTTTTGCGAGACCGCCCTCACTTGTTTCTCTATATTTGCTGAATAAATCTCTGCCTGTTTCATACATTGTTTTTACAACAACGTCAAATGAGATTTTTCGTGTGTGAGTGAGGAAGTTTGCAAGGTTTAAAGCGTTTATTGCACGCATAGCTGCAACGGCATTTCTTTCAATGCAAGGAATCTGCACAAGACCACAAATAGGGTCACAAGTTAAGCCTAAATGGTGTTCCATAGCAACCTCTGCGGCATATTCAACCTGGTCTAAATTCATATAGAAAAGGTCCGCAAGAGCTGCAGCAGCCATTGAACAGGCTGAACCGATTTCTGCCTGACAACCACATTCAGCACCGCTTATAGAAGCGTTAGTTTTAATTATGTTACCAATAAGACCAGCAGTTGCAAGTGCATTACAAATTGCAAGGTCTGAAAATCCACGTTTTTTCTGCATATAATAAAGTACAGCTGGTAAAACACCACTTGCGCCACAGGTAGGGGCTGTAACTATTGTGCCCCCACCAGCGTTTTCTTCACTTACTGCAAATGCACAAGAGCAAACAAGACGGCTTTCTCTTGTTTCAGGACTTTCGTCAATGTGACGTTGGTTATAAAGAATTTTCGCTTTTCTCTGAACATCGAGACCACCAGGTAAAACGCCTTCTGTAGTAAGACCACGTTCAATAGCTTGCTTCATTGTGTCCCACACTGCTGAAAGATATAAGAATATTTCATCGCCTTCAACTTCTCTTACATATTCGTGAAGTCTCATATTTGTTTTATCACAATGTGCTTTAATTTCAGAAAACGTGCTGAGTGGGTAAACGTTTTGAGCTACAACTGAAGGTTGTCCTTCAATTTCTATTTTGCCACCACCAACGCTATAAACACGCCAGAAATCAATTGATTTATCATTCTCGTCGAATGCTTCAAGAGTCATTGTGTTAGGGTGGTAGAGCTTACTCTCGTCACCATCGCCAAACTGAACTTCAATATTTTTGTTTTTGAAAGTATCAATAATAATCTTGTCGGTCATGTGACCTTTACCAGTTTTTGAAAGTGAGCCGTACAGAATAACTAAATAACGGCTTGCCTTCGGATTTTTTTCTAAAAAGAGTTTAGAAGCGTGCTCTGGTCCCATTGTGTGTGAGCTTGAAGGGCCTTTACCAATTCTATATATCTCTCTCAAAGATTCCATTATTATATCACCAGCTATTTTTAATTCTTTTTTTATTATACCAAACAAAATTTATTATTTCAATGAATAAATATTTTTAGGTCAATAAAGCTAATAAATTGTAAAAATGGAATTAAATTTTATCTATTTTGTTGAAAAATACAACACAATGTGCTATTATTAAATTAGAAAAATAATAAGGTGGTGTTCCTATGACAATAACTTTCTTTGGTGCTGCTCACGAGGTTACAGGTAGCTGTACTCTCATTAAAGCGAATGGTAAAAATATCATAGTCGACTATGGTATGGAGCAGGGTAAGGATATTTTTGAAAATCAGGAATTATCCGTTCCTGCTATTGATATCGACTACGTGTTACTCACTCACGCTCACATTGACCACTCTGGGTTAATTCCACTTCTTTATGCTCAAGGTTTTAATGGCAGAGTTTATGCAACCGAGTCAACTACAAGACTTTGTGAAATAATGCTTCGTGACTCTGCTCACATTCAGGAGTTTGAAGCTGAGTGGCGCAACAGAAAAGCTAAGCGTTCTGGTGCAGAAAAATATGAGCCACTTTATACAATAGATGATGCAGTTGGTTCAATGAAGCTTTTCAGACCTTGCCCTTATGATACAGTTGTTACTGTGGATAAAGGATTAGAGGTTCGTTTTACAGATGCAGGGCACCTTTTAGGCTCTGCAAGTATTGAAGTGTGGGTAACTGAAGATAAAGACACCGAAAAATTAGTTTTCTCAGGTGATATTGGTAATTTAGAGCAACCGCTCTTAAAGGACCCGACTTATTTAACTGATGCTGATTACGTAATTATGGAGTCAACCTATGGTAACCGTAGTCACGGTGGAAGACCTGATTATATCGGTAATCTATCAGATGTTATTCAGCGTACGTTTGACAGAGGCGGTAACCTCGTTATTCCGTCATTTGCCGTCGGCAGAACACAGGAGCTCCTCTATTTTATAAGAGAAATCAAAGAGCAGAATTTAATTAAGGGTCACAACAATTTCAGAGTGTATGTTGATAGCCCGTTGGCTGTTGAAGCAACAAATATTTTCTCCGACAGAAGCTCACGTCAATGCTTCGATGAAGAAACGCTTGCTCTTTTAGATGCTGGTGTTAACCCTATAAGCTTCCCAGGGCTTGAGCTTTCTATTACAACAGACGACTCTAAAGCGATTAACTTCGATAAATCACCAAAAGTAATTATTTCCGCAAGTGGTATGTGTGAAGCTGGTCGTATCCGTCACCATCTCAAATATAACTTGTGGCGAGAAGATTCAACAATTCTTTTCGTTGGTTATCAGGCAGAGGGTACTTTAGGTAGAACACTTGTTAATGGTGCAGATACAGTTAAGCTCTTCGGTGAAGAAATTCAGGTTAATGCAGAAATTGCGATACTTGATGCAATAAGCGGTCACGCTGATAATGAAGGGCTTATGAAGTGGATTGGTTCATTCGAACAAGCTCCTAAAAAAGTTTTCGTTATTCACGGTAATGAAGAAGCGTGTGAAACACTTACTGCAAGAATTAATGAAGAATTACACTTCTCTGCAACTGCACCTTTTAGTGGTGACTGTTGGGATATTGTTACGGGCGTATGCCTTGTTAAGAATGACGGCGTAAGAGTTAAGCCTAAGGTGCCTAATTCTGAATATGGTTCTGGCAGACTTCAGGGTAAACGTATTACTCCTGCATTCAAACGCCTTATGACTGCAGTGAGTCAGCTTGAACGTGTTGCTGAAAATAACGTTGAGGGTGCAAATAAAGACCTCGCTAAATTCACAGACCAGATTCTTGAGCTTTGTAGAAAATGGAACAGGTAGGTCGCTTCGCAAGAATGAAGAATTAAAAATGAAGAATGAACAATTTCGGGACCTGCGGTCGGCATTATAACATTATATAAATAACTGTATTTTTTCATCTTCACTTTATAAAGAATCTTGAAATCAAAGAATATAGTAGTTTTTATGTTATAGTAAATTAAAATCAAGGCGAAGCCTTCCGTAATTTTTAATTTTTAATTCTTAATTTTTAATTAAATAAATGAAAGGTTGGTAATTAAAATGCCATATATTAATTTAAAAACAACAGCAAATGTAACAGAAGAAAAGGCTGAAATTTTGAAAGCAAAATTCGGTAAAGCTATTGAAAACTTCCCAGGTAAAACTGAGGCTTGGCTTATGGTTGGTATTGAAGACCAGCAAAAACTCTGGTTTAAAGGTGATAACAGTGCAGATTCTGCTATTGTTGACGTTGACCTTTTAGGTGGAGTTTCAAAAGATGGTGCTCTTAAAATGACTTGTACTGTATGCGACATCTTACAAGAAGAATTAGGAATTTCTCCTTCAAGAGTCTATGTTAAATATATGGGTTATGCTGATTGGGGATGGAATAATACAAATTTCTGATTTGTCAGAAATTTGTTAGATAATAGTGAATAGAGAATAATGAATAGTGAATAATTGTGGGACCTGCGGTCGGCAATTATAAGATAAAAAAATAACTACTTTCTTTCATTTGAATTTCAATGAGAGAAAGTAGTTTTTGTTAATCGTATTTAATTATATTCAACTCCGAAGGACTTCCGGAATTCTACATTTTGCATTTTGCATTCTGCATTTTCGCAAAGCGAATTATTTTTCCTCTTTTTTCTTGTGGAAGAGGATTTTATCAACTGGGAAGTAAAGGAAGAATTGAAGTGCTGAGCAAATCATTGTTGCAATGTTCTTTGCCATTGTTTCGTTGCACCATTCAAAACCGATGAATACTTCTTTTAATGTTGGGTTGAGCCAAGCAGAGAAGAGAATAAGAGCGATTGTGAATACTATGTAGATAGGAAGTGCAACTGCAACATTTGCGCCTGAGTTGAAAGTTTTTTCTTTGTTAACGAAGAAAGCAACAATCTGAGCAATAATGTTTGCGACGTTACTAACAATGAAGTAACCTAAACCACCAACTGCTACTGGGTAAACAAATACCCACCAGCTGAATTCTTGCTGATAAAGTGCCTGAATAGCAGGAATGAGTTGAAGTGTGTTAAGAAGTACGAATTGAACAATCATTGCAAGAAGACTTACAACAATGAATTTAACAAACTGCCATACTGTAACAAGCAAAGAGCCTTTGCTTTCAGCAGCTTTGTCAATGTCTTTTAAATTTTTAGCCATTTTAATAACCCCTTTGTTATAAATTTTAACTCATAAAGTTTACCATATTATAAAAAAAGTGTCAACTAAAGTTAGGAGTGTAACTTTTATTTTGTAACATTTAATAAATCTGTAGCATAAAATTTATTGAAAAAGTTGAGAAAATTTTAAAAAAAGTGTTGACAACGAAAAATAAAAGTGCTATTGTAACTACATTAAATGAATATCACAAATAAAAGCGATGACGAAGACGGTTGAAAATGACTGTTTCCAGAGAGTCGGCGGTTGCTGTGAGCCGATAACAAAATTTTCTTTAAACCTATCACTTCTGAGCTGAAGGGCTGAAAAGTAATGAGTAAGCTTCTTCCGAAAAACTGCAGCGTTAGTGCAGAGGGGTTGTTTGACCTTAAAGGTGGCAATATTTATTATTGCAATTTGAGTGGTACCGCGGATTTGTTTTCCGTCTCAAAGTTTTTACTTTGAGGCGGCTTTTTTATTTGTGTATTTCTTTAAAAAATTAATTTTTTTATTCGAAAGGAATGATTGTAATGGCAGACAGTAAAGTAACAAAAAAGTTAGCAGAGGTTGCTGAACGTATTGAGGAGTTACGAGGCATTTACGGTTTTTCAGAAGAAGAAATGGCACAAAAAGCAGAGGTATCTTTAAAAGAATACTCATCATTTGTTAAAGGTGAAGAAGATTTACCTTTCTCATTTGTTCATAAATGCGCTTTAGCTTTCGGAGTTGAAATGACAGACCTTTTAGAAGGTCAGAGTGCAAAGCTTTCTTCTTACACAGTAACTCGCAGAGGTAACGGCAAGGTAACTGCCAATGAAGATGGCAAGTTAATTCAGAATCTTGCACCACGCTTTAAGCAAAAGCTTGCTAATCCATATTGGGTTAATTACCAGTATTCAAGCGAACTTCAATCAAAAGAAATTGAAGTAAGCACACACGCTGGTCACGAATTTGACCTTGTTATAAAAGGTTCATTAAAAGTTCGTGTTGGTGACAATTACGAGGTTTTAAGAGAAGGCGACAGCATCTATTATAAAAGCTCAATTCCACACGGTATGATTGCTGTTGATGGTGAGGACTGCACATTCTTGGCAATGGTTATGAATGATGAAGAAGAGCCAGCAGAATTCGTCTCTGAAAACGTAAACGAAGCAAAACAGGTTGAAAGACCACTTGTAAGCGATAAGTTTGTAAAAACCTTCCTTAATGAAGATGGCGTTTGCGATAAAATTGAGTTTTATAATGAAGATAAATTCAACTTCGCATTCGATATAGTTGACGAAATCGGTAGAAAGTCACCTGAAAAGCTTGCAATGCTTCATATCGCAGATGATATGACAGAAAGACGTTTTACTTTCAAAGATATGAAAGAAATGTCTTCACAGGCTGCAAACTACTTTAAATCTTTAGGTATCAAAAAGGGTGACAGAGTTCTTTTAGTTCTTAAAAGAAACTATCAGTTCTGGGTAGCTATCTTAGCACTTCATAAGTTAGGTGCGGTTGCAATTCCTGCAACAAATCAGCTTGTTGTTCACGATTATGAATATCGTTTCAAGTCAGCAGGTGTTACTGCTATTGTTGCTACTGCAGACGGCAAAGTTACTGAAACTGTGGATGAAGCGCAAAAGACCTGCCCTGATTTAAAAGTTAAAATCGTTGCAAACGGCAGTAAAGACGGCTGGCATAATTTTGATGAAGAATTCCCACTCTTCTCACGTCGCTTTGTTCGTGATGAAAATTCTGCATGTGGTAATGACCCACTTATAATGTTCTTTACATCAGGTACAACAGGCTACCCGAAAATTGCAGTTCATAGCCACAAATATCCACTTGGTCACTATATCACTGCAAAGCACTGGCACAACGTTTATCGTGATGGTATTCACTTCACAATTTCAGAAACAGGCTGGGGTAAAGCTCTCTGGGGTAAGCTCTATGGTCAATGGCTTTGTGAGGGTGCAGTATTCACTTACGACTTTGAACGCTTTGATGCTGCTAAAATTCTTCCTATGTTCGCAAAATATAATATCACTACATTCTGCGCACCTCCTACAATGTACAGAATGTTAATAAAACAAGATATTTCTCAATATGATTTATCATCAATAAAGCATGCTACAACAGCTGGTGAAGCACTTAACCCTGAAGTGTTCAAGCAATTCAAAAAAGCAACTGGTCTTAAAATTTATGAGGGCTTCGGTCAGACTGAAACAACACTTTCAATTGCTAACTTAGATGGCTCAAAAATTAAAATCGGTGCAATGGGCAGACCATCTCCACTTTATGATATAGATTTGGTTGACCCTGATGGTAAACCAGTTCCAGATGGTGAAACAGGTGAAATCGTTGTTCATACAGAAAACGGCGCACCTTGTGGTCTTTTCTTAGGTTATTATAATGACGAAGAAAGAACAAAAGAAGTGTGGCACGATGGTCTTTATCATACAGGTGATACTGCTTGGAGAGATGAAGACGGCTACCTCTGGTATGTTGGTCGTGTTGATGACGTTATTAAGTCATCTGGCTACAGAATAGGACCTTTTGAAATAGAAAACGTTATTATGGAGCTTCCTTATGTTCTTGAATGTGGCGTTTCTGCTGCTCCTGACGAGGTTCGTGGTCAGGTTGTTAAAGCAAGCATTGTTTTAACAAAAGGCACAGAGGGTACAGAAGAATTAAAGAAAGAAATTCAGGAATACGTTAAAAAGAATACAGCACCTTATAAATACCCAAGAATTGTTGTATTCCGTGATGAATTACCAAAGACAATCAGCGGTAAAATCATCAGAAATAAACTTTGATTTCAAAGAATATTTCTTTATTGCAATATTTACAAATTTTAGAAGTGAAATTTATAAAAAATTCCAATTATTTTCTTGACAAATTATAAGAGATGTGGTATGGTATTATACGTTCAAAGGCGTTGAAGAAAAGGGGTTATAAATTCTTCCCTTGCAGAGAAGTGACGGTTGGTGCAAGTCACAGGTGAAAATTTACAACTTGTAGTTTCTGAGCCGAGAGAAAGAAAGGCTTTTGCTTAGTAGAATCTCTCCGTGATTGCTGCGTAAAGGCATAGGAGTTGATAGACTCCAAGAGTGGCAGTTTTTCTGCAATTTGAGTGGTACCGCGGGTATTATATTTAACTATAACGCTCGTCTCAAAGATCATATCTTTGGGGCGGGATATTTTTATTAATAAAGTAACCCACCTTGAAGGAATAATCGGAGGAACTTAAAATGGAACAAATTACAGCACTTGATTTTAAAATCAAGGAAATGGCTGCAAGAATCAGAGAGTTAAGAGAAATTCAGAATCTCACAACTGCACAAATGGCTGAAAAAACAGGCGTTAGTGAAAGTGAGTATATTGAATGCGAAAATGGTAATAAAGACTTAAACTTTGCTTTTATTTACCGTTGTGCGCAGACTCTTAACGTTGACGTTACAAGCCTTATTGAAGGTCATACACCAAAGCTCGTAAACTACGTTTACACAAAGGCTGGTAAAGGTCAGAGAATTGAAAAAGCTCACGGTATGACATACTACAACTTAGCATCTGCTTTTAAAAACAGAATTGCAGAGCCTCTTTTTGTTCGTAGTACATACAGTGAAGAAAAACAGAATAAAGAAATCGAAGTTACTACCCACGCTGGTCAGGAGCTTGATATTGTTATCGAGGGTAAATTGAAGGTTCAGGTTGGTGAACACTTTGAAATATTAGAAGCGGGTGACAGTATTTATTATGACAGCTCAACTCCACACGGTATGATTGCTGTTGATGGTAAAGACTGTACATTCTACGCTATTGTTCTTAACCCTACTGGTGAGCCTATTCCAGAGCTTGAATATGCAAAAGCAAAGGCTAAGGCAAAAGCACTCGACAGTAAAAAGTTAGTTGAGAAAGATACAAAAGATAGAATTTATCATAAATATATTGATATTGAGAAGAATGAAAACGGCACACCAACAAAGATTTCTTTCAAAAATACAGAAAACTTCAACTTTGCATTTGATTTAGTTGACGCTTTGGCAGATAAAGACCCAACTAAGCTTGCAATGCTTCATATTGATAAAAACAAGGTTGAAAGACGCTTTACTTTTAAAGATATTAAAAGAGCATCTTCACAGGCTGCAAACTACTTTGCTTCATTAGGCATTAAAAAGGGCGACAGAGTTATGCTCGTTTTAAAACGCCACTATCAATTCTGGTTTGCTATGATTGGTCTTAACAAGTTAGGTGCAGTTGCAATTCCTGCACCAAACCAGTTGCAAGAGCACGATTTTGAATATCGCTTCCAGTCTGCTGGAATTAAAGCAATAGTTTGCACAGGTGATGGAGATACTGCTCATCAGGTGGATTTAGCTGCAAGAACTTCACCATCACTTGAAATCAAAATTATGGTTAATGGTGAAAGAGACGGGTGGAGAAACTACGACGAAGAAAGTGCACGTTTCAGTTCTCATTTTGACAGAACTCCTGATTCACCTTGTGGCGACGATTTAATGCTTATGTTCTTTACATCTGGAACATCAGGCTACCCAAAAACTGCAATGCACAGCCACAAATATCCTTTAGGTCATTTCCATACAGCAAAATATTGGCACAATGTTGACCCTGATGGACTTCATTTCACAATTTCAGATACGGGCTGGGCTAAATCAATGTGGGGTAAGCTTTATGGTCAATGGCTTTGTGAAGCACCTACATTCGTTTATGACTTCGACAGATTTGATGCGGCAGACATTCTTCCAATGTTTGCAAAATATAAAATCACAACATTCTGTGCACCACCAACAATGCTTCGTATGATGGTAAAACAGGATATTTCAAAATACGATTTCTCATCAGTTCAGCATATGACAACTGCTGGTGAAGCTTTAAACCCTGAGGTTTATCGTCAATTTGAAACTGCAACAGGTCTTCAGATTTTAGAAGGCTTCGGTCAGACAGAAAGCACAATGATTATCGGTAATATGACAGGCGCTTCTCATAAAATCGGTTCAATGGGTAAACCAGCACCAATTTATGATGTTCACCTTGTTGATGCAGATGGTAACGATGTTAACGTTGGTGAAAATGGTGAAATTGTAATCAACGTTAAAGACGGCGCACCTTGTGGTCTCTTTAAAGGCTATTATAAAGATGAAGAAAAGACAAACGAGGTTTGGCACGATGGCTACTACCATACTGGTGACGTTGCCTGGCGTGATGAAGACGGCTTCTACTGGTACGTTGGCCGTGTTGATGACGTTATTAAGTCATCTGGTTACAGAATAGGGCCATTTGAAATTGAAAGCGTTATTATGGAGCTTCCTTACGTTTTAGAGTGTGGTGTTTCTGCTGCTCCTGACGAGGTTCGTGGTCAGGTTGTTAAAGCAAGTATCGTTCTTGTTCCTGGTACTGAGGGTACTGAAGAACTTAAGAAAGAAATTCAGCAGTACGTTAAAGAGAAAACTGCACCTTATAAATACCCACGAATTGTTGTATTTAAAGACAGTCTTCCTAAAACTACTAGTGGTAAAATAATAAGAAATAAGCTATAATACAATGAAAGGAGAGAGCAATATGTTTGGCAAAAAAAGGG
>JAZNCY010000299.1:0-10144 GCA_045587825.1 Acutalibacteraceae bacterium | reverse complement strand
CTTACGGTATTGAAAATAACCCAAGCTCACTTAATAATGCTCACGTTAACAGCTGGTTTGTTGATTATGGTCACGGTTTATTAGGTGGTACAAGTGACTACGAAACACCTATTAAAAACGTTCACGAAATGGGCGGTCTTTCAGTTATTAACCATCCTGGCGAATACACAGGCGCACGTGATGAGGACTCTACAGCAGATGCTTATGATGAAGGCGCTGGAATGTATGGATATTACATTGATAAATTCGCAAGTCTTCTTATAAATTACGATTCTTGCATTGGTATTGATATTAACAGTAAGGGTGACGGAAGAACTCGTTATGACAGAAAGCTCTGGGATATTCTTCTTCAGAGAGTTACACCTACTGGCAGAAACGTTTTAGCTATTGCTACTTCAGATGCTCACTCTACAGATGCTGTTTTCACAGGCTATACAGAAATGGTTATGCCATCACTTACAACAGATAACGTAAGAGAATGTATGGAAAAAGGCTCATTCTTTGCTTGTAGTAAAAATTTAGGTAATCCAGATGAACTTGCGGAAATTGCAAATTATTTAGTTGAAAGCATTGACCCTACTGCAGTTAAGCTTGGCGAACAGATAAAGGCAATGCAACAAGAAGATGCAACAGCAAAATATGAAGCACAAAAAGATGTAGAAGCACCAAGAGTTACTGCTATTGCAGTTGACCAGAATAGTGACACAATCACTTTAGTTACTGCAGGTGCTAAAAATATCCGTTGGATTGCAAACGGCAAAACTATTGCAACAGGTAACAGCATTGACCTCGATGACCATAAGAGAGAGCTTGGCAATTACGTAAGAGCTGAGATTTTCGGTGAAGGCGGTATTGTTTATACTCAGGCATTTATGCTCGATTACGAAGGCGTAGCAGAATCAGATGGTGGTAATTTCACAGACCTCGGCTTCCTTGCAAGTATGATTCCAGATACACTTGTAAGACTTTTAGGTGGGTTGTCTATTTTTGACACTATATATGGTTGGATAGCTTAAAATTGTTGATTTCGGCGACTATGCTTTGAATAGTAAATGTGGATACACTTTAAAAATTAAAGTGTATCCATTTTTTTGTTGTAATAATAATATAAATATGATAAAATTAATAAGTATCTTATAAAAGCGAGGTTTTACTATGAATGCTATTGTTACAGTTATAGGTAAAGACAGAGTTGGAATTATGGCTGGTGTTTGTGTTGCATTTGAAAAAGCAAATGTAAACGTTTTAGATATAAGCCAGACAATTTTAAAAGATATGTTTACAATGAATATGTTAGTTGATGTAAAAAATGCAAACGTAAGTTTTTCAGAGCTTGTTGATATTCTTGATAAAGAGGGCGAAAGACTCGGCGTTAATATCCGTATTCAGCGTGAAGATATTTTTGATGCTATGCACAGAATATGAGGTGAAAAAATGCTTAATCAACACGAAATTTTTGAAACCTTAAATATGATTGATGAACAGCATCTTGATATCCGTACGATTACTATGGGTATTTCTTTAAGAGATTGTGGTCATCCTGATGCTAAAATTTCTGCTACAAAGATGTATGATAAAATTACAAAGTATGCAGAAAATCTTGTGAAAACAGGCGAAGAAATTGAAAAGGAAATGGGTATTCCCATTATAAATAAAAGAATTTCTGTAACACCTATGGCAATTGCTGCTGAAAGTAGTGAAACAGAAGATTATACAATTTTTGCTAAAGCTATGGATAATGCTGCAAAAGAATGTGGCGTTAACTTTATTGGTGGTTTTTCTGCTCTTGTGCAAAAAGGCTTTACAATAGGTGACAGAAGACTTATCAATTCAATTCCATCTGCTTTAGCCGAAACAGATTTTGTTTGTTCATCTGTTAACGTTGGCTCTACAAAAGCTGGTATAAATATGGATGCCGTAAAACTTATGGGTAACATAATTAAAGATACGGCAGAAAAAACAAAAGATAATGATGGTTTAGGTTGTGCAAAACTTGTTGTGTTCTGTAATGCAGTTGAAGATAATCCGTTTATGGCTGGTGCATTTCACGGCGTGGGTGAGCCGGAGTGTGCAATAAACGTTGGCGTTTCTGGTCCTGGTGTTGTTTATAATGCTTTAAAAGGCATAAAAGGGGCACCATTTGACGTTGTTGCAGAAACTGTTAAAAAGACTGCATTTAAAATCACAAGAATGGGTCAGCTTATTGCCCGTGAAGCATCTTCGAGACTTAATGCAGAATTCGGTATTGTTGACTTGAGCCTTGCACCAACTCCTGCAGTGGGTGACTCGGTTGCAAGAATTTTAGAAGAAATGGGACTTGAGACCTGTGGTACTCACGGCACTACTGCGGCACTTGCACTTCTTAATGATGCTGTAAAAAAGGGTGGCGTTATGGCTTCTTCTTCAGTCGGTGGTCTTTCAGGTGCATTTATTCCTGTTTCAGAAGATGAAGGTATGATTGAAGCAGTTCACAAAGGCGTTCTCACTTTAGATAAGTTAGAGGCTATGACTTGTGTGTGCTCTGTTGGTCTTGATATGATTGCAGTTCCAGGAAGTACAACTGCTGAAACAATCTCTGCAATTATTGCAGACGAAGCTGCTATTGGTATGATAAATCAGAAAACAACTGCAGTAAGAATTATTCCTGCTTTAAATAAAAAAGTAGGTGATGAAATTGAAATGGGTGGTCTTTTAGGTACTGCACCTGTAATGCCAGTCCATAAAGAAAGTAGTTACGATTTTATTATGCGTGGTGGCAGAATCCCTGCACCGCTTAACAGTCTCAAAAACTAAGATTGTCTGAAATTCATATACTATTATATATAGTAAATATATATTACTGGGAGGTGATAAAATGCATTATAATGAGTTTTACAAAATTCTTATGAAAAAACTTGAATTGCCAGAGAGTGCGGAAAAAGAGTTTACAGAAGTTGTTAAGCTTACAGATAAAAATTTAGAGCTGGGTAGAGAGCTGGATAAATTAATAATGCGTTTTATGTTCCCTAAAGCGCACGATATAAGACGCTTTTTAGAGAAGCTTACACCAATTTCTCAGAGATATTCGATTGATGAAAATATACTTCAATTTGTATTTTTACTTTTGTCGGCTGAAACTATGGCAAAAAGATATACAAAGCAAGAAATACCTGACAGTGTATTTTATGAGACAATCAGGGATTTGAGATATAAATTCCAGGAGTGTGTGGAATGTAAAGGCTATTATGGTACTTTTGTACCGCATTGGTTTGAAGGCTTTTACAGACTTGAAAGATTCTCTTTAGGAAGATTTCAGTATGAACATACCGACACTGACAGAGAAATTATAACACCAAGTGGAATTAAAATAAAAAAAGGTACTAAAGTTTTATTTTTACACGTTCCATCAAGCGGTCAACCACTTACGGATGAAGTGAGAATTGACTCTTATAAAAAAGCGTATGATTTTTATAAAGATACTTCGTTTGTAAAAAATGGAAAAATCATTTTTGTTTGTCATTCGTGGTTGCTTTACAAAGAGCATTATAAGTTCTTGCCAGAGAATTCGAATATTTTAAAGTTTATGAATGACTTTTATATTTATGACCAATATATAAGCGATATTAAAGAAGATTTGTGGCGTATATTTGGAAAACAAGATAAATTGCCATATAATGAATTGCCAGAAGATACCTCGTTAAAGAAAGCCTACAAAAATTGGCTTATTGAAAAGGATGAGACCGGTGGTGGTGTCGGCGTAATAGTATTTGATGGCGAAAAAATTGTAAATTAGTCGATTTTTCTCGTAAAATCTGAGACTTAAAAATTTCAAAATGTAACGAAAAATGTGTCAATTTCTTAATTTTTTGTTTATGTTTATGCAAAATACAATAAAAACGAAGCCTTTTATAGTGCAACTTGTGCATTGTAAAAGGCTTTTTTATATGGTACAATGACATTCGTTCGCAGGAATTGTTACAAGTTTGTAATAATTTGCAACAACTTTGAAATAAATATTATTGATATAGCAAAAACTCAAAATTACGAAAGGCAAAATTATTCTATGATTAAAAGCAGAATTAAAAGCGCTATTGCGGTAGCACTTACTGTAGTACTTGCAGTGGTTCCTATGTTCAGCGTAAACGCAGCTGCTAAAAAAGTTGAATACAGCGCCTCATCTTCTTATATGAGTAGTAGCTTTTATAAAGCACTTTGCGAGGTTGAGCTTACAGGTGATCAGGTTACAGATATTTGTAACATAGCAAAAACTCAGGTTGGTTATCACGAAAGTGGTGACAATTATACAGAATACGGCAGATGGTACGGCAGACAAAGCTATTGGTGCAACGTGTTTGTTTCGTGGTGTGCTTATGTAGCGGGTGTCCCGGCATCTGTTTTCCCTAAATTATCAGCAGTAGGTAATTCTTATTACTCAACACTCCCATCAGTTGGTGCCGATTGCTTCGCATTTGGCGCAAAGCCACTTGAAGCAGGTGACCTTATTTTCAGTTGTACTTGCTCAGGTAGCTTTGGTTGTATTGACCACGTTGGTCTTGTAGTTGATGCAGATGACCAATATATTTATACAGTTGAAGGTAATATGTCAGACCAGGTAAAAGCTTTGACATATCCGGCTTCTACGGGTTACCTTGCTAACCAGCGTGCCAGAATTAACTATGTTGCACGTCCTAATTATCAGGACCGTTCTGCAACAGTTTCAAATATAGAAAGAGCAGATGCTATTAAAACAACAGAAAACAGCATCTATGCACTTTTCGATATGGCTTTACCTTACGAGGATGCAGAGAGAGTCTGCTCACTTATGGGTGGTCACCTTGTAACTATTACAAGTGATAAAGAGCAGGAAATTGTAAACGGAATGCTCGAAAATGGTTCATATTATCAGTATTACATTGGCTTAAACGATTCAACAGAAAACGGAATGTATTTCTGGGGTAACGGAGAAGCTTACAATTATACAAATTTAAAAGGTGCTGCAAGACAAAATCTTACAGCAGTTGTTACTAAAGCAGATGGTACTTGGGAAGAAGCTATCAGCAACAAGCGTCAGACAGGTTTTATCTGTGAATTAGAAATTGACAAAATGATTCCTGCTAATACTGCAAAATTCGGTGGTAGCAGATATGAAATTTATGATAGTTCTTTAACTTACGAACAAGCACTTGCATTTGCAAAAGCAAAAGGTGGTAAGTTAGCAGAAATTGAAACATCTTCTGAAAATCAACTTCTTTCTCTTCTTCTTAAAGATTGTGACCAGTATTACTTAGGTGTAAGTGGTACTAAGAGAGAAGTTACTACTCTTGATTATTCAAATTACGCTAAAGGCGTAAAATATAACAGTGGTAAAGAAAACTATGCTGTTATGCTTAATGATGGTTCAGCAAAATGGTCTGTTGCAAAGATTTTTGAAGCAAAGACATTGACTGGTTTTGTTATTGAGTATGAAGCAGAGAAAAAGCACACAGTAACTTATGATGCTAATGGTGGTGTTAACACTCCAAACGAGCAGGTTTTTGAGGATGGTGTTAAGCTTGCCATAAGCGAAACAACTCCTGAATTACAGAATGCTGAATTCTTAGGCTGGGCTACAAAGAAAAACGCTAAAGAAGCAGATTACCATTCAGGTGAAAAAATAAGCGTAACAGAAAATATAACACTTTACGCTGTATGGGCTGAATAAAATATACTGCTACAAGCAGAAATGCTTGTAGCAGTTTTATTTTTTTATAAAAATAGTTGCTATGATATATTAGTTTGTGGTATAATTACAATGTATATCTATGAGATTTTAAAACTTTTGAAAGGATGTGAGTTTTTTATGATAAAACTTTTTAAATATTTAAAGCCTCATAAAAGATTCGCAATCTTTACAATTGTTCTTGCGGCTATAAGTAACGTTATGACATTAGGCTTCCCACTTATGATGTCAATGCTTATAAATAATGGTATTTCAAAAGGTGATTTAAGCTATATAAAAAATATTGGTATTGTTATGATTGTTCTGTGTTCAATAGCAATGTTCATTTCAATAGCGAATAGTTTCTGTTCAAGTAAGGTTTCAGCGCTTTTTACCGGGGACCTCAGAAGAATGGTGTTTTCTAAAGTACAGACCTTCTCCCAAGGTGATATTGACGAAATTGGTATTCCGTCGCTTATTACAAGAACAACAAACGATATAAGACAAATAGGTGAATTATTAATTGCACTTTTAAGAAGTATAATTTCTGTGCCGATTATGTTAATTGGTGGTACAGTAATGGCAATTATAATGGACCCAGGGCTTTCACTTGTTCTTCTGATTGTTTGCCCTGTTATTGCAGTAATAGCACTTGTAATTGCGAAAACTGTTGTTCCGTTTTTCAGTAAAATTCAAAAAGGCGTTGACAATTTAAACCTTGTTACACGAGAAAAGTTAAATGGTGTAAGAGTTATAAGAGCGTTTAACAGAACTGAATATGAAGAAAGACGCTTTAAAAAAGCAAATGATGATTTGACTGGTCTTTCTTTAAAGGTTTCAAGAATTTTTGCAGGACTTATTCCTGTTGCAACACTTCTTATATTTATGATTATAGCGCTACTTATTGTAGTTGGTTATAATCAGATTAATAAATTAACAGACCCTACTGAAATAGCGAATACAATAGGTGATTTACAGGCTTTTATAATTTACCTTGTATTTATAGTTGTAGCTTTAGCTTCTGTTGCGGCTATGTTTGTTATGGTTCCACGTGGTAAAATTTCTGCAAACAGAATAAATGAAATTTTAGACCACGAATTAAAAATGGAAGTAAAAGAAAAAACAACAGAAGAAACAACTGATGGTACAATTGAATTTAAAAATGTTGTTTTTGATTATAAAGACGAAGATGGCAATTTAAAAAGAGCACTTAATAACGTAAGCTTTGTTGCCCAAAAAGGTAAAACTACTGCAATTATTGGTAGCACTGGTAGTGGCAAAAGCACTGTTCTTAATTTAATTCCACGTTTTTATGATGTTACAGAGGGCGCAGTGTTAATTGACGGTGTAGATGTCAGAGAAATGGATTTTGCATCAATTTACGAAAAATTGGGCTACATTCCACAACAAGCGTTTTTATTCAGTGGTACTGTTGCTGATAACTTAAGATATGGTAACGAGGATGCTACTGACGAGGAATTGTGGGAAGCGTTAGAAATTGCACAATCACGTGATTTTGTTGAGAAGTTACCACAAAAATTAGAAAGTATGGTTTCTCAGAATGGTACAAACCTTTCTGGTGGGCAGAGGCAGAGGCTTTGTATTGCTCGTGCTATTGTCAAAAAAGCAAAATTCTATATGTTTGATGACAGCTTCTCTGCTTTAGACTTTATTACAGACAGTAAATTAAGAGCACAATTAAAAACAGTTCTTAAAGATTCTGCAATAATTATTGTTGCTCAACGAGTTGGTACTATAATAGATGCCGATAATATTATTGTTCTTGAGAATGGTGATATTGTAGGCAAAGGTACTCACAAAGAGCTTTTAGAAAATTGCGAAGTTTATAAAGAAATGGCAGATTCACAACTCGAAAAAACGGGGGTGAGTGACGAATGAAAAAGACAACCCCTGTTTTAGATGGAAAAAGATTAGAACGTTTAGAAAGAAGACGTGCTACAAGAAAGCTTCGCTATTCTTCATATCGTGAAATTCACGAGGGTGAAGAAAAGGCAGAGTCTTTTAAAACCAGTGCAAAAAGACTCTGGGGGTATATCTGGGAGCAGAAAATAGCGTTTATAATAGTTGTAATTACTTGTGCTGTTTCGTCAGTTTTCAGTGTACTTGGTCCTGATTACATAGGTCAGGCTCTCGATTTACTTAACGAGCAGGTTGAAGTTAAATTAAATGGTGGTCTTATTTCAGCCAATTCGCTTTTACCTTGCATAAAAGCACTTGTTGTTATTTATGGTGGAATGACAGTATTTTCATTTATACAACAATACATAATGGCAGGTGTAACTGCAAAGGTTGTAAGAAAATTACGTGAAAAAATCAACGAAAAGCTTTCGTCATTACCACTTAAATATTACGACAGTAACTCTAAAGGTGATATTTTAAGCCGTATAATGAATGATGTTGACAATATAAGCAACACTCTTCAACACAATCTTCTTTCTATAGTTTCTTCAGTAATTACTATTGTAGGCGTGTTCATTATGATGGTAATTACAAACTGGTTTTTAACACTCTTTATAGTAGCTCTTGTGCCGTTCACAGCAGTAATTGCTTTAAAAGTTCTTTCAGTTTCAAGAAAACTCTTTAAAAAACAATGGGACAGAACTGGTGAATTAAATGGTCACGTTGAAGAAATTTACACAGGTCATAAGATTGTTAAAATCTTTGGTCAGGAGCAATTAGCAGAAGATGAATTCAACGATATAAACGACGAGCTTGTTGAAGTGAGCAGTAAAGCGCAGTTTATTTCTGGTACAATAGGTCCGTTTATAAATTTAATGGATAATATCGGCTATATTTTAGTTGCTATTATCGGCGGTTATTTAATAGTAAATAACGGCGTATTTTCAGTTGGTGGAACAGTAATTTATGATATGGGTACTGCTTTCTCAATCGGTGGTATTCTCACGTTTATTACATATTCAAAATTGTTTACATCCCCAATGTCAACTCTCGCACAGATTGCAAATACAATTCAGTCTTGTATGGCATCTGCAGAAAGAGTGTTTAAGCTCTTTGATGAAGAAAGCGAGGTTGACGAGCCAACAAGTAACGAGCTCACATTTAATGACAGTATTAAATTCGAGAATGTTTCATTCTCTTATTCACAGGACAAGCCTTTAATGGAAAATTTAGATTTGACAGTTAAAAAGGGAAGTCTTGTAGCACTTGTGGGCCCTACTGGTGCTGGTAAAACTACTTTTGTAAATCTTCTTATGAGATTTTACGATGTTACAGGTGGTAAAATTACCATCGATGGTAAAGATATAAGAACTGTAAAGCGTGACGATTTAAGAAAGCTCTATGGTATGGTTTTACAGGAAACCTGGCTTTTTGACGGAACTATAATGGATAACATCCGCTATGGTAAGCTTGATGCAACAGATGAAGAGGTTTATGAGGCTTCACGACTTTCGGGTGCAGAAGAATTTATTAAGCTACTTCCTGATGGCTTCAACACAAGAATTACAGAAAATGGTGAGAATCTTTCTGGTGGTCAGAAGCAGCTTATTACAATTGCAAGAGCATTCTTAAAAAATCCATCAGTACTTATTCTTGACGAAGCGACTTCTTCGGTTGATACAAGGACTGAGCTTCTTGTGCAAAAGGGTATGAATGAGGTTATGAAGGGCAGAACAAACTTTGTTGTTGCTCACAGACTTTCAACAATCCGTAAAGCAGACGAAATTCTGTTTATAGATAATGGTACAATAAGAGAGCGTGGTACACACGAGGAGCTTTTAGAAAAGCAAGGTCTTTATTATGCTATGTATAAAAGTGGCTTCGGTGGTGTGGCAGAAACAACAGAAACACTCTCTACTGATTATTAAAATGTAATTTATAATTCTTTTTGAAAGGATAGATAGAAATGAATAACACAGAAAAATCTATGGAAAAGCTTGTTGCTCTTTGTAAGGGCAGAGGTTTTGTTTATGCTGGTAGTGAGATTTATGGTGGTCTTGCTAATACCTGGGATTACGGCCCATTAGGTGTTGAGCTTAAAAACAATATTAAAAACGCCTGGAGAAAAAAGTTTATTCAGGAAAATCCATATAACGTTGGTCTTGACAGTGCAATTCTTATGAATCCACAAACTTGGGTAGCATCAGGTCACCTTGGTGGTTTTTCAGACCCATTAATGGACTGCCGTGAATGTAAAACACGTCACAGAGCAGATAACTTAATTGAAGATTTTGACGGCACTGTTGTTGCTGGCTGGTCAAATGAACAAATGATGGATTACATCAAAGAAAAGGCTATTCCTTGCCCTGACTGTGGTAAACATAACTTTACAGATATCCGTCAGTTTAACTTGATGTTCAAAACATTCCAGGGTGTTACAGAAGACAGTAAAAACGAACTTTATTTAAGACCGGAAACAGCACAGGGTATTTTCGTAAACTTTGCAAATATTCAAAGAACAACAAGAAAAAAGGTGCCTTTCGGTGT
>JAZNCY010000298.1:0-4489 GCA_045587825.1 Acutalibacteraceae bacterium | reverse complement strand
AAAAATAACATACGCTTAAATATCATATAATTTCAAAGTTTCTTTATAATGATTGTAATTTGTCGAAACGCAGTTGCGTTTCGCAAAAGCCGATTTTATCGGCTTTTAGCAAAATTGTTTTTCATAAACACAATTTTGTATTACAGTCATTGAAAGGAATATAGTCGAATTTTCAAAGAAAATTCGATACCAAATATATGATTTGGTATCGAAACAGTGTAATTTTACACTGTTTCGACTAACTATAATCGTTATAATTGTTGTTTTATAACATTAGTGCATCTTATCATTTTTAGTTGGAGATAAAAAACTTAAAATAATAAGATGAACTTTATTTTACGATGTTAAAATTACGGCGTAGCCCCCTAATTCTGCATTCTGCATTTTGAATTTTGCATTTAAAAAACTACTGTTTTTTTATAGAGTCAATCGCATTCTTTTCAAGTCTTGAAACCTGTGCTTGTGAAATTCCAATTTCATCTGCAACCTCTGTCTGTGTCATACCTTTCATAAATCGCATAGAAAGAATATTTTTCTCTCTGTCTGGTAAATTCTTTATTGCCTCCTTTAAAACGATTTCGTCTAACCAATCTCTGTCTGTTTCATTAGAGCCTATCTGGTCCATTAAAAATATTGTATCGCCACCATTTGAATACACAGGCTCATAAAAAGAAACGGGGTCAACAACGGCTTCAAGTGCAATTACAACCTCTTCTTTCTTTAAATTCATTTCCTTTGCTATTTCTTCTACTGTAGGCTCATAACCTTTTTCGTTAGAAATTCTTTCTTTTATCTGCATAGCGTGGTAAGCGGTGTCTCTTAAAGAGCGTGAAACTCTTATTGGGTTGTTGTCTCTTAAATATCTTCTCACTTCGCCAATAATCATCGGCACGGCGTAGGTCGAAAAGCGTACGTCGTGGCTTGTGTCAAAGTTATCTATTGCTTTAATTAAGCCAATGCAACCGACCTGAAACAAATCGTCCAAGTTTTCACCACGATTAGTAAAACGCTGAATAACACTTAAAACAAGTCTTAAATTTCCGCTTATTAAATCTTCTCTTGCTTTTTTGTTTCCTTTTTTTGCTTCTTTTAAAAGTCTTTGTTTTTCTTTTTCGGGTAAAACCTTCAATGTAGATGTATTTATTCCACAGATTTCTACTTTATTATAAACCATAAAAACTCCTTATTGTTTTGAAATATGTAAGAGAGTTTCAGGTGTTTTTTCAATACAAAAATTATTATTTACGCTTTGTAAACATTTAATCAAAAATTTACTAAAAAAACCAAAAATTTTTACGCTATATTTACAGTAAAAAATGTTGACATTTTGTTGGCGTGTGGTATAATAATAAAAAGAGAAATTAAGAAGTTTAAGGAGTGTTAATTCTATGAAAAAGTTTTTTAAATTCTTAGGCGTTTTAGCAGCTATTGCAGCAGCTGCAGCAGCAGTTTATGTTGTTCTTCAGAAAGTTAAAGCAAAAAATACTCCTGAAAGCTACGATGAAGACAATTACGTTTCTTGTTCTTGTCTTGAAGATGACTTTATCTCAGAAACAGTAGCTGAATAATTTAATTAAAAACGACAATTACTTAGTCTTTAATTCGATACGAGATATCGGCAAGATTTGAGTTTAACAATGGGTAAGTTGTGCCCTTATATAAACTACTCAAGCCTTTGCCGTTTTGGCAAAGGCTTTTTTATAAGATGATTTTAAATTTTTAGAAGGATTGGTTTTGAATGGATTTCGCATTTAAAAATGCATACGTTTACAAAAATCAAACAGTAACATTCAATCCTGAATATACCTGTCAGTTGGATATTCAGGGTGGTGTGGCTATTTCTTCATTTTTAAAGGATTTATTATCTTCAAGTGTTTCTCGTTATGGTATTTTTCCCGGTTTCTGTGATGTTCACGTTCATCTCAGAGAGCCGGGTTTTTCTTATAAAGAGACAATAAAGACAGGAACTTTAGCTTCAGCACGTGGTGGCTATACAGATGTTTTATCAATGCCAAACTTAAATCCTGTTCCTCATAATGAAGAAAATATGAATATCCAAAGGGATATAATAAAAAAAGATGCAGTAATTGGTGTTCATCCTTTTGCAGCACTTACTGTTGATGAAAAAGGTGAAGAGCTTTCAGAAATTGAAAAGTTAGCACCAATTTCCATTGGCTACTCCGATGACGGCAGAGGTGTTCAGAGTGAAAGCTTAATGCGCTCTGCAATGGAAAAGGCAAAATCTTTAAACAAAATAATCTCAGCCCATTGTGAAGATAATTCACTTCTTAATGGTGGTTATATACATAAGGGTGAATACGCTCTTCTTAATAACCACTTGGGGATTTGTAGCGAAAGCGAATGGGGTCCAATAAAGCGAGATATTAAATTAGCAAAAGAAACAGGTTGTAAATATCACGTCTGCCACATTTCAACTAAAGAAAGTGTTGAGCTTATAAGGCAGGCTAAAAAAGATGGTGTAGATATCACTTGTGAAACAGCTCCGCATTACCTTGTTTTAAATGATATGATGTTACAGGATGAGGGTAGATTTAAAATGAATCCGCCAATCCGAGGGGAAGAAGATAGACAAGCTTTAATAGAGGGTGTACTTGATGGCACAATAGATATGCTTGCAACTGACCACGCCCCACACTCCTTAGAAGAAAAGAGTAAAGGGCTTAAAGGTAGCCTTATGGGAATAACAGGCATTGAAACTGCCTTCCCGATAGTTTATACAAAGCTTGTAAAAAACGGCATATTGCCACTTGAATTAGTTATAAAAATGCTTACAGATAATCCAAGAAACCGTTTCGGTATAAAAGATAACGGCTCTCTTACTATCTGGAATTTAAGCGATGAATATAAAATTGACAGTAATGAATTTCTTTCAATGGGAAAGGCAACGCCATTCCAGAATGAAAGTGTTTTCGGAAAGTGTCTTATGACTGTATATGGAGGTAAAATTGTATGGCAAACGAAGTAAGAAAAAAGATTGTCTTTCAGGATGGTAGCGAATTCACAGGCTACGGTTTTGGTGCAGACACAGAAAGAGTATGTGAAATAGTTTTTAATACTGCTATGGCAGGCTATCAGGAAATGATTTCTGACCCAAGCTTTGCAAATAAAATTGTGGTTATGACTTATCCGCTTATCGGTAACTATGGTGTTGCAGATGAAGACTTTGAAGCAAAAGCTTCTTCACTCGGTGGTCTTGTTGTAAGAGAATATAACGATATTCCTTCAAACTTCCGTTACACAAAAACACTCTCAGAAGAAATGGAAGAAAACCACATTCCTGGTATCTGGGGTGTAGATACAAGAGAAATCACAAGAAAAATCCGTGATAATGGTAGTCAGCGAGTAATTCTTACAAATGCTGATGTTCCAACAGATAAAGCTCTTGAAATCATTAAGAATACACCAGTTGAAACTGATGCAGTAGCAAAGGTAAGCTGTAAAAAACGTTGGTATTCAAGAACAACAAATGCAAAATACAATGTTGTTGCTATTGACTGTGGTATCAAGCTTAATATAATCCGTCTTTTAAATGCACGTGGCTGTAACGTAACAGTTGTTCCTTACAACACATCTGCAAAAGAAATTATAAAGATGAATCCGGACGGCGTTATTATTTCAAACGGCCCAGGTAGTCCAGAAGATGTTTCTTCTATTGTTGAAGTAATAAAAGAGCTTAAAGGCAAATTTCCACTCTTTGGCATTGGTCTTGGCAATCTTTTGATTGGTGTGGCTTTCGGTGCTAAAGCAGATAAATTAAAATTCGGTCACCACGGTGGCAACCACCCTGTAATGAATATTGAAACAGGTAAGGTTTTAACAGTTTCTCAGGGTGAAGATTACACACTCAATGAAGATTCATTGAAAAACACAACATTAAAAATAACACATCGTGATATTCTTGATAAAACAGTTGCTGGTGTTGAAAATGCAAGTGAAAAAGTTTTCGGCGTTCAGTTTAACCCAGAAGGTGCACCAGGTGCAGTAAACGATGCTTTATTTGATAAATTTATTAATCTTATGAAGGAGGGCAAGTAAGATGCCAAAAAGAACTGATATAAAGAAAATACTTGTTATAGGCTCTGGCCCTATCGTAATTGGACAGGCTGCTGAATTCGACTACGCTGGTACACAAGCTTGTCTTGCGCTTAAAGAAGAGGGTTATGAAGTAGTTCTTTGTAACTCAAACCCTGCAACAATTATGACTGATACTATTATCGCCGATAAGGTTTATATGGAACCTTTAACCCTTGAATATGTAGCAAAGATTATTCGTCACGAGCGTCCTGACGCTATTATTCCTGGTATTGGTGGACAAACAGGTCTTAACCTAGCTATGCAACTTGAAAAGAAAGGTATTCTTAAAGAGTGTTGCGTTGAACTTCTTGGTACTTCAAGCGCTACAATTGAACGCGCAGAAGACCGTGAAATGTTCAAAGAACTTTGCGAATCTATTGGCGAGCCTGTTATT
>JAZNCY010000297.1:0-3676 GCA_045587825.1 Acutalibacteraceae bacterium | reverse complement strand
AATAAGATTGATTCCAAAGAGAATAAAGGTAGTAAAGAAAAAGAGGGTCAATTAGAAAAATATCAAAAAATAATAGAAAAGAACTATCCAAAATACGATCACTATTTTGTATTTTTAACACCAAGCGGCGAAGAGCCAAGTGATACAGAAAACTGGACGATAATGGATTATAGTGCGATTTATGATATTGTATTAAAAGCCAGAAATAGTTCTGCTTTATCAAATGAAGCAGCAATGTTAATAGATAACTATATTAGTTTGTTAAGGAGGAAAATTATGAAAGACGACCAGAAATTAGTTGATATTTGTAATAAAATATATTTAAAACATAAGGAAGCATTGGATTTGATTTTTGAAAATAAAACCGACTATGTTACTGAAGCATGTACAAAATGGTTGGAAAGCAAAAAATTTAAAGTTTTTAAATCAACCAATACAGTTATTAGATTCGAAACAGCTGAAATGGAAGCGATTTTTCCAACGGATCATTCAAGCGAAGATAGTGCATGGGGAGACGGTAGATTATATTGTTTTGAAATCAGACCTAATAGAAATGCTTCGAAGGTAAAAATTAGTTTGGTTTTTGATTTGTACATTAAAAATAATGAAAATAAAGATAAATTTATAAAATGTTGTAAAAAACCAACTGGCAACCAATATTATACGGCACTTTCAGAAACTTTTGAGTATGATTACAGCTTAATTGATGATGAGTTTGAAAAGTTTAACTCTGCATGGCAAAAATTGCAAGAAGATCTTGATGAAAAATGTAAAAAAGCTGGGCTTAAATAAAAATACTAATGAAAAATCCCTTGCCAGATTGGCAAGGGATTTTTGTTGAAAAGAAAACTTTACTCCACCACTCGTCTTAGCTCTTCCCAAACCTTAACCATTGCGTATGTATCTAATTCGCAATATTTAAGAAGATTGTGTCGGGTGGTTTTTTGTTCGTCTTCTGGCATATCTTTAATTTTAGGGAATATGCTCATTGCTTCACCGCCATTGTGAATCTGTTCAAGATTTTTATAATTGAGTTCTGGGTCATTCGGGAAAATAGCTGGTAAAACACTCTTTATTGAAAAGCTTCCACCCATAGCCTTGTTGTAATAATATCCGCTTCTGAAAGGTACGAGGAGGTCTATAATATTACTTGCAATGTTTAGCAAATGCTCAGCTAAATCAGGGAATGTTTCTGCAAGCTCTTCAAGCCTGCCACATTCAAAACTTTTGAAGTATGCAATAACACAAGCATTCATTGGAATATCTTCACAAAGTCTTTCTGCAATTGCTCTGCGTGGGTCTTTGCCAGATTCTGCTAAAAACTCCTTGTGCTTTAATTCGCCGCCCTCTTTTTCTATGTAGTGTAACGAATACTGGAAAGGAATCTGTTCATAAGGCTTTGTGCCGATATATTCAGGTATAATTGATCGGACTGTTTCAAAATCAAGGAAATAAAGTGGGTAAGAAAGTTTGTCTAAAAATGCACCTATACCAGCTTTATCAACATAAGTGCCTTTATCTTCAAGATGATATGACATCTGGCGAATCAGTTTTTCGTTTGTGATGTTAGGTTCATTTATTAAATCTTCATATCTTATTTTGCCTTTTTTATAGTAATCGATTTTTTTATCGAAGTGTAAAGCTGTACCATAAAGGTCAAAAACAGATGGTGTTGGAATATGTTTAGAGCAGTATTTCCAAAAAGCACATGTATAAGGTTTTTCACAAGCAGTAGATAAATCAATCGGTGGTTCATTTTCTGATTTTAAAATTAATTCTGCAACGTTAAGATTTGTTTTAACGTTTGCACTTTCAAAAAATACACTTTCGCTTATATCTGCGATTTTGAAAAGCTTGTGAATGTCGAGTGTGCCATCAAATACATATTCATTGTTTATGCACACAAGATAAGTGCCTGTAACGTTAATGCCACAGTTTTCTAAAACATATTTCTGGTATGCAACGTCTGCTGCGTAAATCTCTTTTTTTTCTTTTGTTGAGCTTTTTACTTCGTAAATTGCCCAGCCATCATTTTCTTTTCTGAGGATATCAACCGCACAGTAAAGTCCGTTATAATCAAATGATGCTTCACATATAACAGGTGTGCCTTTTTCTATTTCTGCTTTAGTGTTTTCAATCATTTTTGAAAGGTCGATTTTGTCGCCATTATAAGCAGTGACCTCTACAAAATCACCAAAAAGACCCATAGCAAGGTCACCAACAACGTTACCTTCTTCCATTCGTGTTATTACACTACCATCAATGGTCATTTCTTCGGGTTTATATTTTCTTAGCCAGGCAATTTTCGGACATTGCCAGAGACCGCAGTATTTTGATTTTGAAAAATTAAAACTCATTCGAAATACCCCTTATACTCAATTTTCTTTGTGCTATTTGGAAAAATATAGTTGTAAATATCAACGAAATAATCGTCGGTCATACTCGCGATATAGTCAACAACTATCTGATTAGGTTCTGTTTCTTCGTATGGAATTTCTCTTTCATAATGTGCTTCATTCACATAGTCTATATGATGAGTGAAGATAGGTGAAGTCTTGTTTTTACTTATTAAATCCTCAAGCAGCCTCTCGTAGAGCTCAGTCATCATCGGCTTTACAGTTTTGTAGGCTTCACCAACAGTTTCTTGTTTGTAAATGAGAGCATAGTTATCTGCTTTAGCCTTTTTTAAAGCTTCAAAATGCTCTTCATCCATTTTAATATATGGCTTTCCATAACTGTTTTCAACAATATTTACAATAAGATTATTTATAATCTGGGCATTATAAATTCCTATTGTGCCGTCATCAAAATCTCTGTTGCTGATAATCTTTGCTCTGTCAGCATCCTGTCTATCCTTACCCAAGTATGCAATTATATCAGATATTCGCATTACACAGCCTTCAAGCGTTGTGGGAACTAAAAGTTTTCTTGCATTTGTTTTGTCTATGTAACAAGCTTCAATTTGCTCGTCAAAGTCTTTGAAATTCTCAAGTGGTTTTGGATGGTATTCACATAATTCCATTTCACCATCGTGAGAGGCAATTCCGTTGAGAGTCTGTAAACTGATATTATACGGAAAAATCTTATCAAGCACACGAACTGAATGTATATTATGGCTGAAATGTCTCTTTGTATGTTCAAAATACAGTTCATCTAAAAACTCTTCACCAGCGTGACCAAAAGGTGTATGACCAATATCGTGTCCTAAAGCAATAGCCTCAATCAAATCAAGGTTTAAGTTGAGTGCCTTACCAATAGTTCTTGCAATTCGTGAAACTAACTGAACGTGCAAAGCACGTCTTGTTATATCATCATTTTTGTAAAATGAAAGAACCTGAGTTTTATCTGCATAACGATTGTAAAAAGGGCAGTGTATTATTTTATCAATATCACGGATAAATGGCGTTCTTATAATTGTCGCCTTGTCCCTTTCATTATCTCTTCTCAGGACCTTACTTTCATCAAAAGCTAATTTCGGCAGAGTGTTATTCGCCCTGTCTTTTTCTATTTTTTCTGTAACTTCAGGAGATAATTGTTCATATTTCAGCATAAAATCACCTCATTTGCTACATTATATCATACAAGAATAAATTTTTCATCTGTTATGTTAAAATAAGTGTCGGGATATTTTTGGCGCACTGATAATGGTGCTTTAAAAATCCGGGAAATAAAAAGA
>JAZNCY010000296.1:0-10900 GCA_045587825.1 Acutalibacteraceae bacterium | reverse complement strand
CATTTCATCGTAGGGGCAGACCTTTGGTCGCCCGTAGTAGTGATAATCAGATTTTATAAAGAAAAAACCAATCGAGTGTAATGCGTAAAATGATAGCGAAGCCCTAATTTCTGTTTCCTGCTTCCTGTTTCCTTTAATATTGAATAAACAAAAAGCATTTTTCATATAGTTTACCTAAAGGAGTGAACTTTATGAAAAAATGCTTTTCTTTATTTTTATCAACAATTTTTATATTTCAATTCTTAATAACCGCAAACGCAAAAACTGTCACAAAAGAGAATGAAGATGTTGTAGCCACATTTAATACAACAACCACTTCAAAAAACGAAAAATCAAATCAAAATCTGCCAATAGAAATCAAAGCAAAATCGGCTGTTTTAATGGATGTAACAACAGGGGAAGTGCTAATGGAATATAATGCAGATGAAAAATTATTCCCTGCATCTGTTACAAAAATAATGACAATGCTTCTCGTTATGGAAGCAATTCAGGATGGCAAAATCTCACTCACAGATATTGTTGTTTGTTCTGAAAATGCATCTAAAAAAGGTGGCTCACAAATATGGCTTGAACCTAATGAAGAAATGACGGTGAACGATTTATTAAAAGCTACTGTAATAGGTAGCGCTAACGATGCCGCTACGCTTTTGGGTGAATATATTTCTGGTAGCGAAGAAGCATTTATTAATTTGATGAATGAAAGAGCAAAAGAATTAGGAATGAATAACACTCATTTTGAAAATGCAACAGGGCTTGACGATACTTCTGACACTCATTTAACTACTGCAAGAGATATCGGAATTATGTCAGTTGAACTTATGAAGCACGATTTAATTACTGACTACACAACTGTCTGGATGGACTCTTTAAGAAATGGTGAAACAGAGCTTGTTAACACAAATAAACTTGTTCGTTTTTATAGTGGCACTACTGGTATAAAAACAGGCACAACCAATAAAGCAGGGTGTTGTGTTTCTGCTTCTGCTAAACGTGAGGATTTGCACTTGGTGGCAGTTGTAATGGGTAGTGCTAACAGTAACGAGCGTTTTGAAACTGCGAAAGCAATGCTTAATTACGGCTTTTCGAATTACGAGCTTGTCAATTTAAAAATTGATGAAACTGCTTTTAATATGGTTGGAGTTTTAGGCGGTGAAACCAGTTCGGTTAAGCCTTATATAAAGAATGAAACAAAACTACTTCTTAAAAAAGGTGAATCCGAAAAATTAGAACAAGTAGTCACACTTTCAGAAAATGTTGAAGCACCTGTTACAGAAAATCAGAAATTAGGTAGCGTTAAGTTTATTCTGAATGGTAAAACACTTTCTGAAATACCACTTTTAGCAAGCGAAGAAGTAAAAAAACTCACTTTTTACACATCTTTTAAAAGAATAATGAACTTTTTAGCGTGTGGCGAGAAAATTTAAGCGGTAAAACCCTTGATTTTCAAAGTGTTTTGTTATACAATACCTAAGATTATGGAATTTTATTTTAAATAAATAGGAAGTGTTAAAATGTTTTACACATCAACAAGAGATAATTCAGTAAAGGTAACTGCATCTAAAGCAATTACAGATGGTATTTCAAAGGATGGCGGTTTATATATCCCAACAGAAATCCCTGCAGTTTCATTAGATGAACTTAAAAGTCTCTGTTCAGTAGATTACAAAGAAAGAGCAAAAAAGATTTTAGGTCTTTACCTTACAGATTTTACAAAAGAAGAGCTTGACTCTTGTGTTGAGGGTGCTTATTCTGATGGTAAATTCTCTTCAAAAGATACTGCACCAACAGTTAAATTGCACGATAACGTAAGTATTCTTGAGTTATTTAAAGGTCCTACTTGTGCATTCAAAGATATGGCTTTACAGATTTTGCCTTATCTTTTAACAGTTTCTGCAAAGAAAAATCTTGAAAATAAAGAAATTGTAATTCTTGTTGCTACATCAGGCGATACTGGTAAAGCTGCACTCGAAGGCTTTAAAGACGTTGACGGTACTAAAATACTCGTTTTCTATCCAAACGATGGCGTTAGCCCAATGCAAAAATTACAGATGACAACACAAGAAGGTAATAATGTTGGCGTTTGTGCTATCCACGGTAACTTTGATGATGCACAAACAGGCGTTAAGTCAATCTTTACAAATGCAGAAATTTTAAAGAAATTCGAAGAAAATAACCTTGTTTTCTCATCTGCTAACTCTATTAACTGGGGTCGTTTAGCACCACAGATTGTTTACTATTTCTCTACATATTGCGATATGGTAAATCAGGGTTCTGTTAATTTCGGTGATAAAATCAATATTGTAGTTCCAACTGGTAACTTCGGTAATATTTTAGCGGCTTACTTTGCAAAAGAAATGGGGCTTCCTGTTAACAAACTCATTTGTGCTTCAAATAAAAATAAAGTTCTTACAGATTTTATTACTACTGGTACTTATGACCGTAACCGTGAATTCTTCACAACAGATTCACCATCAATGGATATTCTCATTTCAAGTAACTTAGAAAGACTTTTATATCTTCTTTGCGGAAGAAATTCAAACACAATCAATGAATGGTTCTCCAGTCTTAATAAAGATGGTAAATATACTGTTTCAGAAGACGTAAAAACAAAAGTACAAGAACTTTTCGCTGCTGGTACTTGTGACGATTGTGGCACAAAGAAAGCTATCAAAGAAACATACGAAAAATACAACTATCTTTCAGATACACACACTGCAGTTGCAATAAGCGTTTGTGATGATTACATAAAAACAACAGGTGATAAAACACCAGTAGTTATTGCTTCAACTGCTTCACCATTCAAATTCTCAAAAGCAGTTCTTTCTGCAGTTGACGAAAGCGGTAAAGAGTACGCTGACGAATTCAGTACAGTAAATGCACTTGAAACTCTTACAAGCAATAAAGCACCATCACAGTTAGCAGAGCTCAAAGAAAAACAAGTTCGTTTCAACTTGACTGCCGACAAAAATGATATGGCGAAAGTTGTATTCGATATGTTAGGTATTTAATTATGTCACTTTTTGCAATTGGTGACCCACATTTATCATTTTCCACAGATAAGCCAATGGATATTTTCAAAGGCTGGGACGATTACGTTTCAAAACTCGAAAAAAACTGGAATAGCATTGTAACAGATGACGATACAGTTATAATTCCTGGCGATATTTCCTGGGCAATGTCTTTGGAAAGTGCAAAAAAAGATTTTGAGTTTATAAATAAACTTAACGGCAACAAAATCATTTTAAAAGGCAACCACGACTATTGGTGGAACACAATGAATAAAATGAATAAATTTTTAGAAGAGAATGAATTTAACTCTATAAAAATTCTTCATAACAATTCATTTAAAATCTGTGATTTTTCAGTCGCTGGTACTCGTGGCTGGTTTTACGATGACTCTTGTGAAGCTGATAAAAAAGTTTTGCTTCGTGAAGCGGGGAGACTGAGAGCTTCAATTAACGAAGCAAAAAAACTCGGCGGTGAGGTTGTAGTCTTTTTGCATTACCCACCAATTTCTGCTACACAAAAGTGTGATGAAATACTGAATGTCATTTTAGAAAATGATATAAAGCGTTGTTATTTTGGTCACTTACACGGCTTTGTTGCTCCCGAAAACGCTTTTATAGAGTACGAGGGTGTAAAATTCACGCTTGTTTCAGCGGATAAATTGAACTTTTGTCCTAAAATTATCGAGAAATTCTGAAAGAGTTTATAAAAAAGGTAAAATTTTCAAAATCTTTACTTAAAATATAAAGAAAATGTAAAAAAATAGTAGAAATTATTTATAACTTGTGCTATAATCTACAAGTTAATTAATTGTTTCACAATTGAAAGGATGTTAAGAAATGAGTTTAAAGTCTTGCGAAAAGGCAGAAACAAACGTTTACGCTCTTGAAATTTCACTTGAGGGCGAAGAATTCAAAAAAGCAGTTTCTAACGCTTACAACAAAAACAAGGGTAGATATAATGTACCTGGCTTCCGTAAAGGTAAAGCTCCAAAACACATTATTGAAACTTACTATGGTAAAGAAGTTTTCTGGTACGATGCAATTGATGCAGAATACCCAGAGCTTTTTGATGCGGCTGCAAAAGAAGCAGGTATCACACCAGTTGCTGCTCCTTTTGATGATGAAATCGTTTCTCTTGATGAAAACGGCTTCACAGTAAAACTTAAGGTAGTTGTTAAGCCTTCAGCAGAAGTTAAAAAATATAAAGGTCTTACAGCTGAAAAAGAAAAAGTTTCAGTTAAAAAGGCTGAAGTTAAAGATGCTGTTAACGCTGCACTCGAAAGAGATGCTAAAATGGTTACTGTTGAAGACAGAGCAGCTAAAAAAGGTGACACAGCAGTTATCGACTTTGAAGGCTTTATGGATGGTAAAGCTTTTGAGGGTGGTAAAGGTGAAAACCACAACCTTGAACTCGGTTCAGGCCAGTTTATTGATGGTTTTGAAGACCAGATTGTTGGCAAGAAAACAGGTGAGGAATTTGACGTTAACGTTACATTCCCTTCAAGCTACGGCGCTGAAGAACTTGCTGGCAAACCTGCAGTATTCAAAGTTAAGCTTAATAAAATTATGAAAAAAGAACTTCCTAAATATGACGATGAATTCGTTAAAGACGTTAGTGAGTTCGACACAATTGCAGACTACGAAAAGAATCTTGAAGAAGAAATTAAAGCAAGAAAAGAAGCAGAAGCTGACCGTGTATTCGAAAGCGGTATCATGGAAAAACTTATTGAAAACACAGTAGTTGAAATTCCTGAAGCTATGATTGAAAGAGAAATCGACAATCAGATTAACGAATACAACTATCGTCTTCAGATGCAGGGTATGAGCCTCGATATGTATATGCAATACACAGGTATGGATATTGCTACATTACGTGCTAACTACAAAGAAGGCGCAGAAAAACAAGTTAAGCTTCGTCTTGCTCTTGAAAAGATTATTGAACTCGAAAAAATCGAGATTTCTGACGAAGATGTTGAAACAGAACTTAAGACTTATGCAGATTCTTATGGTATGAAGCTTGAAGAAGTTAAGAAATACGTACCAGTTGAAGATGTTAAAGCAGACCTTGGTTGCAGAAAAGCTATGGATATTGTTAAAGACAATGCTAAAGCAGGCGCAGCAAAGAAAACAGCAGCAAAGGCAGAAGAAGCTGCTGAAGAAAAACCAGCAAAGAAAACTGCTGCAAAGAAAGAAACAGCAGAAAAGAAAACTACTGCTAAAAAAGAAACAGCAGAAAAGAAACCAGCTGCTAAGAAAACAACTTCAAAGAAAAAGACAGAAGAAGCTAAGGCTGAATAATTCGAGGGTGAAATGAATCATCCGAACCTTGCCTAAAAGCGAGTATTTTTAAGTCTTTTTGGCGTTTCGGTCTTGCAAGGCATCAGCCTTACTTCAACCTCAGCCACCAAAAATCCAATAAAAATCTTTCGCTTTATAGGTCGGAGATTTTTTATAGAACGGATTTTTGGTCAATCAAGGCAAAAACGGAGCTAATCCTTTACGGATTTGCGAGTATTTTAACGAAGAGTGAACGGAAATCCGTCCATAAAAAACATGGTTCGGATAATTTCTTTCACCCTGTATTTCCGCCACGGTCCTGCAAAGTGCTGTGGCGGTTGAGTTTTATAATGAATGGTAATAATTTGAATAAAATTTTTACCGAGCACCAATAATTAGAAAGAAAAATACAAAAAGTTAGGAGAATTTTTATGCCACTTATTCCTTATGTTGTAGAACAAACAAACCGCGGTGAACGTTCTTATGATATTTATTCAAGACTTTTAAATGACAGAATTATCGTTCTTTCAGACGAGGTTAACGATGCAACTGCATCAGTTGTTGTTGCTCAGCTTCTTTTCCTTGAAGCACAAGACCCTGAAAAAGATATAAGCTTTTATATCAATAGCCCAGGTGGCAGTGTTTCTGCTGGTCTTGCAATTTATGACACAATGCAATATATCAAATGCGACGTTTCAACTATCTGTATGGGTATGGCAGCATCTATGGGTGCATTCTTACTTTCATCAGGTGCAAAGGGCAAACGTTATATTCTCCCTAATGCAGAGGTAATGATTCACCAGCCATCAGGCGGTGCACAAGGTCAGGCAACAGAAATTCTTATTGCTGCAGACCACATTCAGAGAACAAAGCAACGTTTAAACAGAATTCTTTCTGAAAATACAGGTAAGCCAATTGAACAAGTTGCAATTGATACAGAACGTGACAACTGGCTCACAGCAGAAGATGCTTTAGAATATGGCATCGTAGATAAAATTCTCGACAAGAGATAATTTAATTTAATTTAATTTAATCTAATTTATTTTATTATTTAGCAAACTATTCGGAGGTGCTGATTTTGGCACGAGATGATAATAAAAATAACTCATCGCAGAACGTTCGTTGCTCATTCTGTGGTAAACCACAGGGTGCAGTAGAGCGTCTTATAGCGGGTCCTGGTGTATATATCTGTGACGAATGTGTAGACCTTTGCTTGCAGATTATGGAAGGATTGAATCCTGAGGACGTTGAGAAAACTATTAACGAAGCAACAAAAGAAACGAGCTATGTGCTTCCTAAGCCAATGGAAATCAAAGAAAAACTTGATGAATACGTAATTGGTCAGGAAGAAGCAAAAAAGGTTTTATCCGTAGCGGTTTATAATCATTATAAAAGAGTTTATAAAAAGCAGGATTCAGATGTTGAAATCGGTAAAAGTAATGTGCTTTTATTAGGTCCTACAGGTGTTGGTAAGACTTTACTTGCTTCAACTTTAGCAAAGATTCTTGATGTTCCATTTGCTATTGCAGACGCTACTACATTAACCGAAGCTGGTTATGTTGGTGAAGACGTTGAAAATATTCTTTTAAGACTTATTCAGGCGGCAGATTTTGATATCGACAGAGCTGAAAAAGGTATTATTTATATAGACGAAATCGACAAAATCACAAGAAAGAGCGAAAACACCTCAATTACACGCGACGTAAGTGGTGAGGGTGTTCAGCAGGCACTTTTAAAGATAATTGAAGGGACGGTTGCAAACGTTCCGCCACAAGGTGGCAGAAAGCACCCACAACAAGAGTTTATTCAGATTGATACTTCAAAAATTCTCTTTATCTGTGGTGGTGCATTTGCTGGTATTGAAAAATTAGTTGAAGAACGTCTTGGCAAAAACGTGCTTGGTTTCGGTAGTGAAATACGTTCAAAAACAGATTTAAAGCAAATGGATATTATGTCAAAGGTTGTAACACAAGACCTTGTTAAATTCGGTCTTATTCCTGAATTAGTCGGCAGAATACCAGTTATAACTTCTTTAAAAGATTTAGATGTTGATGCATTAGTAAGCATAATTACAGAACCTAAAAATGCACTTCTTAAGCAGTATCAGAGTCTTTTCAAAATGGATAATGTAACACTTGATTTTTCAGAAGATGCTGTAAGAAGAGTTGCAGAATTGACAATTGAAAAAGAAACTGGTGCCAGAGGTCTTCGTGCATTGATGGAAAAAATTCTTGTTCCTGTAATGTATTCTGCTCCGTCAGACCCTACAGTAGATGTTATTAAAATAACTGCTGATGTTGTTGACGGCAAATCAGAACCAATTATAGCAAGAAAATCTTTGCCTGATGATAATAAGGCATCATAAAGGATTAAAATATGAATAATAAAACCACTATTACTACTTCGCTTCCCGTTTTAGCAATGAGGGGCGTGGTAGTTTTCCCTAAAATGACATTACATTTTGATGTCGGCAGACAAAAGTCTATTTCTGCAATAAGAGCCGCTTTAAATACCTCGGGTGAGATTTTTCTTGCCGCTCAATTAGATGCAGAAATAGAAAATCCTGAATTTTCTGACCTTAATAAAATCGGCGTTGTTGCAGAGGTTAAGCAGGTTATTAAACTTCCTAATACTGAAGTTTTAAGAGTTGTTGTTGAGGGTAAATACAGAGCAACAATTGTTGAAACTTTGAGAACAAAGCCAATTTTAAAAGCGGTTGTTACTGAAGTAAAACAAAAGCCAATAAGAAAAATTGACTCAGCATACAGTGAAGCGTTAGTCAGAACACTCCGTGATTTGTTTGACGATTATGCAGACCTTTTACCACGTGTTTCTCCCGACGTTGAAATGACAGTTCACACAGAAGATGATATTGCGCTTTTAACTGACTATATAGCAAGTAACACTATATTGATGTTCGAAGATAAGCAAGAGCTTTTAAGTGAATTAAACCCAATAAAAAGAGCAGAAAAGCTTTGCAGTGTTCTTATTAAAGAAACTGAAATTCTTTCTTTGCAAGTTGGTATTCAGAACGAGGTTCACGAAAGAATGGATAAAAATCAGAAAGATTACTTCCTTCGTGAGCAGTTAAAGGTTATTTCACAAGAGCTTAATGGTGAAGAGTCACCAGAGGAAGAAGCAGAAAGCTATAAAGAAAAAATTAATGCTTTACCACTCGAAGATAAATATAAAAAGAAGCTTCTCGACGAAGCAGACAGACTTTTAAAGCTTTCAAGCAGTAGCTCAGAAGCAAACGTTACACGTACATATTTAGACAGGGTTCTTGCTCTTCCGTGGAATGTTGAAACAAAAGATTCTTTGAATTTAGCTAAAGCAAGAAAGGTTTTAGATAAAGACCACTACGGCTTAGATGAAGTTAAAGAAAGAATTGTAGAGTTAATCGCAGTTAAAAAGCTTTCAGAAAACGTTAATTCACAAATTCTCTGTCTTGTAGGTCCTCCGGGTGTTGGTAAAACGTCTATTGCAAAGTCACTCGCAAAAGCAATGAATAAAAACTATGCAAGAATTTCTCTCGGTGGCGTTCACGATGAAGCAGAAATTCGTGGCCACAGAAGAACTTATATAGGTGCAATGCCTGGTAGAATTATTTCTGCAGTTGAGCAGGCTGGCTCTACTAATGCACTTATTTTACTCGATGAAATCGATAAGTTAGGTAACGATTACAAGGGTGACCCTTCGTCAGCACTCTTAGAGGTTCTCGACGGTGAGCAGAATAATACATTCGTTGACCATTATATTGACGTTCCGTTTGATTTAAGCAAGGTTTTATTTATTACTACTGCAAACGATGCTTCTTCAATTCCTGGTCCACTTTATGACAGAATGGAAATCATCGAACTTTATAGCTATACTTTGGAAGAAAAATTCAGAATTGCTAAAAAGCATCTTTTACCAAAACAGCTTAGAAACTTCAATATGACTTCAAAAATGGTTTCAATAAGTGACTCTGCTTTAAAACTCATTATAGACGGTTACACAAAAGAAGCTGGTGTCAGAACCTTAGAAAGAGTTATTATTAAGGTTTTGAGAAAATGTGCAGTTAAATTTGCAGATGGCTTTGAGGGCAAAATCAGCGTTACACCTGAAAATCTTGAGGAATTTTTAGGTGCAAGAAAATATAAAGAAACAGACCTCTCTTTAGACAATATGATTGGTGCAGTAAATGGCCTTGCGTGGACTAAAGTCGGTGGCGAGATTATGCAGATTGAAGCATCAATTTTAGAGGGTACTGGTAAAATTGAACTTACTGGTTCTTTAGGCGACGTTATGAAAGAATCTGCAAAAATTGCAGTAAGCTTTGTAAGAAGCAGAGCAAATGAATTAGGAATTGACCCATCTTTCTATAAAGATAAAGATATTCACATTCATGCCCCAGAGGGTGCTGTGCCAAAGGATGGCCCATCTGCTGGTGTTACTATGACTACCGCACTCGTGTCAGCACTTACAAATCGCCCTGTAAAATCAGATGTTGCTATGACTGGTGAAATCTCTTTACGTGGTAATGTTATGGCAATAGGTGGTTTAAAAGAAAAATCTATGGCGGCATATAAAAACAAAATGAAAACTGTGTTAATTCCACAGGATAATGTGCCTGACTTAGAAAAGGTTGACGAAATAGTTAAAAAGAATATTGAATTTATACCAGTATCAACTCTTGACGAGGTTTTAAATTTAGCTTTAACTAAACCTAAAAGATCTTCACAGAGCAAGAAAACTACTGTAAAAATTCAAGAAACAAGTGAAGAATCACAGACCACAGTTTGTTGCTAAGAAAGGGGATTTGTTTGTATGAACTTTAATAAAGTAGAATTTGAAGCGGCTTTTGGTACGCTTTCACAAATCCCTGAGTCAACTGTAACAGAAATTGCATTTGCTGGTAGGTCTAACGTCGGCAAATCTTCAATGCTCAATAAACTCTTCAACCGTAAGAATTTAGCACGTGTTTCGTCAGTACCTGGTAAAACAATCACAATCAACTTTTACAGAACAGAAGATGTAAGAATCGTTGATTTACCAGGCTACGGCTACGCTAAAGTAGCAAGAGGCGAAAAACGTCGCTGGGCAGAAATGATGGAAGGCTACTTTCAAGAAGAACGAAACTTAAAACTCGTTGTTCAGCTCGTAGATATGCGCCATAAACCATCTGAAGACGATTACATTATGATGCGCTTTTTACAAGAATGTGAAATACCATTCATAGTTGCCGCAACCAAAAGCGACAAACTCAATAAAACACAGTATAAAGAGCGTGTTGAGGGTCTTCGCAAAGAGTTAAAAGAATTCGGCGACGACTTAACCATTATTCCTTTTTCATCTGAAAAAGGGGATGGGGTCGAGGAACTTAAATCTGTGCTTGAGAAGCACGCAGAACTGTAGGGGCAGACCTGTGGTCGCCCGAAAAATAGTGCTGAGTGCTGAGTGCAAAGTGCTGAGTTTCGGAAGCCTTCGGCTTGATTGTAATAAAATATGAATAACAAAAACTACATTCTTTCATTCAATATAAATGAGAGAATGTAGTTTCTTTTTAAAGAATATAGAATAAATAATAAAGAATAAATGAAAGAAAAAATTAACTCCCACAACCGTAGGGGAAG
>JAZNCY010000295.1:0-2449 GCA_045587825.1 Acutalibacteraceae bacterium | reverse complement strand
ATATGAGCAATAACTGTGCTGTTTTCTTCTGTAACTTCTGCTGCAGAAGAAATATGCTCTTTAGGAATAACGAGAATGTGAGTTGGTGCTTGTGGCTCAAGGTCATTGAAAGCAACAACCAAATCATCTTCATAAACTTTTGTAGATGGAATTTCACCATTTGCTATTTTACAAAAAATACAATCCATATTTTTCACCTTATGCCTTTAAAATTTCTTCTGCTTTCTGGAGTGCTTCGTTTATCTTAGAAATATCTTTACCACCAGCCATTGCTGAATCTGGTTTACCACCACCAGAACCACCAGCAACCTGAGCTACTGCTCTTACAATGTTACCAGCGTGTGCACCATTTGCAATAGCTTGTTTACCACAGTAGCAAGCGAATGAGCAAGTGCCTTTTGCAGATTGTTCTGCAGCAAGAACTACAACAATATCGTCGCCTTTATCTTTAGAAGAGTCAAGCATTGAACGAAGAGCGTTAGCATCAGCTTCGCCTAAAGAAGCAGTAATGAGTTTATAAGCACCAACTTCTTTAATGTTATCAAAGAGATTACCAGCTTTTTGCTTTGCAATTTCTGCTTTTAATTCTTCTAATTCTTTTTCTTTTGCTTTAAGCTCGTTGTTAAGTGCAAGAGCTTTATTTGCAAGGTCATTAACGTTTGCAAGTTTCATATTCTGTGCTGCATTGTGAATAAGCTCTTCACGAGAATTAAGGTAGGAAAGAACACCAAGACCAGTAACGCCTTCAATTCTTCTTACGCCAGCAGCAACAGAAGATTCAGAAATAATTCTGAAAAGACCAATGTTACCAGAGTTAGAAACGTGAGTACCACCACAAAGTTCAGTTGAGAATCCGTTACCTGCAGTAACAACTCTTACTGTGTCGCCGTATTTTTCACCGAAGAGAGCCATAGCACCTTTTTTCTTCGCATCCTCGATAGCCATTTCTTCCATAGTAACAGGAAGTGCTGAAAGTATAATTTCATTAACTCTGTTTTCAATCTTAGTGATTTCTTCTCCTGAAAGAGCAGAGAAGTGAGAGAAGTCGAAACGAACTGCGTTTTCATTAACAAGCTGACCAGCCTGCTCAACGTGTGTGCCTAAGATTTCTCTTAAAGCAGCTTGAAGAAGGTGAGCAGCAGTATGGTTTTTCATAATTGCTTCTCTACGTGCTTTATTAACACTTACTTTAACCTTGTCGCCGACTTTAATTGTATCGCCATCAGTTAATGTACCGTGGTGAAGGAATACGCCTTCAGCAGTTTTTGTTGTGTTAGTAACTTCAAATGAGTTTTCGTTAATTGAAATAACGCCTGTGTCACCAACCTGACCACCGCCCTCGCCATAAAGGGTAGTTGTGTCAAGAACTATAACACCATCTTGCTCAGCACCAATGAAGTCAACTTTTTCGCCATTTACTGCAATAGCTTTTACAGTTGCTTCACAATCTAAGTTTTCGTAACCAAGGAATTTTGTAGCACCGATTTCTTTGAATGAAATGTCTGAGCCCTTCCAGCCCTCAGTGCCTGCAACCTTACGTGCATCCTTAGCCATTTGCTTTGCTTTCTTTAAAAGGTCCTCGAATTCTTTGTTGTTAACGCTCATTCCATTTTCTTCTAAAATTTCACGTGTTAAGTCGATTGGGAATCCGTAAGTATCCTGAAGTTTAAATGCATCTGCACCTGAAAGAACTTTGCCCTCAGTGTTTTTCATCATTTCGTTAAGAAGCTCGAGGCCACTGTCAATAGTTTTATAGAAGCTGTTTTCTTCCATAGCAATAACTTTTGTAATATAGTCTTGCTTTTCACGAAGCATTGGGTATGCATTTTCGTTTTCTTTAATAACAGTTTCGCAAACCTCTGCTAAGAATGGTCTTGTGATACCTAAAAGTCGGCCGTGTCTTGCAGCTCTTCTTAAAAGTCTTCTTAAAACGTAACCACGAGCAACGTTTGAAGGAATAACGCCATCACCAATCATAAATGTAGTTGAACGGATGTGGTCAGTAATAACACGAAGAGAAACGTCGTGCTTTTCGTTAGCGTGATATTCGATACCAGCAATAGAAATTATGTGTTTCATAATATTCTGAACAGTATCAACTTCGAAGAGGTTATTTACATCCTGACAGATAACTGCAAGTCTTTCAAGACCCATACCAGTGTCAATGTTAGGATTTTTAAGTGGTGTGTAGTTGTTGTTGCCATCATTTTCAAATTGTGTGAAAACAAGGTTCCAGAATTCAACGAATCTGTCGCAATCACAACCAACTTTACAGTCTGGTGAGCCACAGCCGTATTTTTCACCACGGTCGTAGTAAAGCTCAGAACAAGGTCCGCAAGGTCCTTGACCGTGCTCCCAGAAGTTATCTTCTTTACCAAAGCGAACCATATGGTCCTCTTTTACACCAATATCTTTAGTCCAGATATCATAAGCCTCGTCGTCATCAAGG
>JAZNCY010000294.1:0-9713 GCA_045587825.1 Acutalibacteraceae bacterium | reverse complement strand
TTAAAGTTCTTGGTAGCGAATACGCTCTCGACAACAAAGACGATGCACGTAGTTTCTTTAACCGTCTTCGTCAGAAATTCATTAACTGGAATTATACAGAATTCGAAAGCGATGCATTTAAGAATGCAGAAAAAGAAATTGACGAAATGTATAATGAAGGTAAAGGTGCTATAAGTGCCGAAGCAGAACGTCTTTTAAAGGAGGGTGAGTGATAATGAGTAAAATTTATAACAGAATTGAATCAATTACAGGTAACGTTATCACTGTAAAAGCCAAAGACGTTCGCTATAATGAATTAGCTCAAATTAATACACGCTTTGGTAAATCACTCGCTCAGGTTAACAAAATCGACGGCGACGTTGTTTCATTACAGGTTTTCGCAGGTGGTCAGGGTGTTTCTACTGGTGACGAGGTTCGCTTCTTAGGTCAGGAAATGCGCGTATCATTCAGTGAAGATTTGTTAGGACGTATTTTCAACGGTTCAGGTGAGCCAAGAGATAAGGGCCCTGCACTTACTGAAAATATGAAACCAATCGGCGGTCCATCTGTTAACCCTACAAAGCGTATTCTTGCTAACAGAATGATGAGAACAAACATCCCTATGATTGATATGTTCAATACTTTGGTTGTTTCACAAAAGCTCCCGATTTTCTCAATTTCAGGTGAGCCTTACAACCAGCTTCTTGCTCGTATTGCTTTACAGGCAGAAGCAGATGTTATTGTTCTCGGTGGTATGGGTCTTAAGTATGACGACTTCCTCTACTTTAAAGAAGAACTTTCAAATGGTGGCGCTTTAAGTAAAACAGTTATGTTTATTCATACTGCATCTGACCCTACTGTTGAATGTATGATGATTCCAGATATGGCTTTGGCTGTTGCAGAGCAATTTGCTTTACAGGATAAAGACGTGTTAGTGCTTCTTACAGATATGACAAACTTTGCAGACTCAATGAAAGAGATTGCAATTACACAAGAACAAGTTCCATCTAACCGTGGTTATCCTGGTGACCTTTATTCACAGCTTGCTTCACGTTATGAAAAGGCTGTTGACTTTGCAAACTCTGGCTCTGTTACAGTTCTTGCAGTTACTACAATGCCTGGTGACGACGTTACTCACCCAGTGCCTGATAATACTGGTTACATTACAGAAGGTCAGTATTATTTAAAGGGTGGCAGAATTGAGCCATTCGGTTCACTTTCACGTCTTAAACAGAACGTTAACAGTAAAACACGTAAGGACCACCGTATCCTTATGGACTCAATGATTAGATTATATTCATCTTACAAAGAAACAATCGAGAAGAAAAACATGGGCTTCTCTATGAACCGTTGGGATGAAAAGTTATTAAAATACGGCGAGCTTTTTGAAAACAAGCTTATGGACTTGTCAGTTAACTTATCACTTGAAGATTCACTTGATTTAGGTTGGCAGATTTTAGCAGAATGCTTTGAAAAGGACGAAACCGGAATTAAGTCAGACCTTACAGATGAATTCTGGCCTGTAAAATAAGGTGAATGAATTCTATCAAGTAAAGTAAGGAGGACTGAGTTTTGGCAAAAATCAAATTAACTAAAAATGAGTTAAAGGTACAAAAAGATGCTCTCAAAATGTACCGGAGATATTTGCCTACACTGACACTTAAAAAGCAACAGCTTCAATCTGAAATAAGAACTATTGAAGCAAAGGCTATTGCAGTAAGGAAAGCAAGAGAAGATTTAGAACAAGGCTTTTCTTCGTGGATTGCTGTATTCAGTGAACAGAATGCTTTTCCAGACGGAATAATCACCGTAAGTAATATTCGCAAGGGCACGGGTAATATTGCCGGTGTTACAATCCCTACCTTTGAGGGTGCGGATTTCAGTAGAGGCGATTACGATTTATATGAAACACCTCTTTGGGTAGATATTGCTGCAAATCATATGGAAAAAGCAATGTCACTTGACTTAGAGGCAGAAGTGTTAGACGAACAAGTAAGACTTTTAGAAAAAGAGCTTCTTTCTACTTCACAAAGAGTAAACTTGTTTGAAAAGGTTAAAATCCCCGAAACAGAAGAGAACATTAAAAAGATATCTATTTATATGGCAGACCAGCAAGTAAGCGCTGTTGTTCGTTCTAAGATTTCAAAGCGCAAAATTGCAGCCCGTGACGAAGTATCTTCAGAAATGGAGGTTCAAGCGTTATGATAGTGCCTATGAAAAAAGTTTCCCTTATGATTATGGGAGATAAGAAAAAAGAAACGCTCAGAAAGCTTCGTAAGTTAGGAATTCTTCATATTGAAATAACTGAGGGTTCTGGTAAACAAATCGAAGAAACAAAAGAACAGATTTCTTTAATTGAAAGTGCTATTTTCAGCGTAAGCGAAAAGAAAAATAAAAATGTTGAAATTAAAGAAGCCACAAAAGATGAAGTTTTAGAAATTTCAAAAGAAGTTTATGCACTTATTGAAGAAAAGAAAGCTTGTTTTAATGAACGTGTTTCATTAAACTCTGAAATAGAGCGTATTAAAAACTGGGGCGAAATCGAGCCACAAATTATTGCTGATTTAAGTGGGAAAGGCGTTGAAGTTTCGTTTTATGAAATGCCAAAGGCTGAATATGACACTTTAGGCGAAGCAGTAAAAACTGTGGCTATGGAAAAAGGTAAAAACACAGTTAAGTTCTTGTTAATTAAAACAGGAGCTGAAGGTGAAGCGGAGGTTATTGAGTCACTTAAAAGCTACCGCTTTGAGTTACCAAAGCTTTCGACTCAGGAAATTACTCGGAGAATTGAAGAAAAAACAAACCGTATAAATGAAATAGACGAAAAAGTTTCTTCTTACGCTGGTTACGTTAAGAGTATGAAAAATGCTATTAAGGTATGCGAAAAAGAAATTGAGTTCGAGGTTTACAATACGGGTATGCAAAATGAAAGCGTATCTTCTGATGGAAATGTTTCTATTGCATATTTTACAGGATATGTTGAAGAAGAAAACCTTTCTAAAATTAAAGAAACCGCTAAAGAGAATTCGTGGGGACTTCTTATTGAAGACCCGACTGAGGAAGATAACGTACCAACTAAACTTAAAAACAATAAGTTCGTAAGTCTTATTTACCCATTAACAGACTTCTTGGGTACTGTGCCAGGGTATTTTGAATATGACATATCTGGTTGGTTCTTAGGCTTTATTCTTATTTTCTTCGGTATTATATTTGGTGACGGCGTTTACGGACTTCTTTTAACTGCTGCAGCTGCCGCATTGATTATAAAAACGAAAAAATCAAAAAAAGAAATTCCACCAGCATTTTTACTTTTGGGATTGTTTGGTCTTTCAACTGTTGCTTGGGGTACAGTAACTTGTACCTGGGGTGGTCTTCCGGCAGAAAAATTACCGCAGTTCTTACAAAATCTTTCAGTACCATTTATCTCGAATGTGTATGAAGATAAAATATGGTACCCATTCTGGACTAACGGAGAAGCAGGTCTTACCACCGCACAGAATTTACAGATATTCTGTTTTACACTCGCTTTAATTCAGCTCGTTGTAGCTCATATTAAGGTTGCAAAACGAAACAGAAAGTCAATTAAAATTCTTGGTGATTTTGGTTCAATATTCCAGCTTGTTGGTATCTACTATGTAGTATTAAGCTTTGTTGTTAACCCACAGGTTTTCCCATTTGGACTTGTTATTAGTGGTATTCCTGTTGGTACTGTTGCTTTAATACTTGTAGGCGTTGGCTTTGTAATGAGTTTTGTATTCTCAAACTACGAAGGAAGCGTTGTTAAATCTATATTAGAGAGCCTTAAAAACATAGTTTCTGTGTTACTTGGCGTTGTTAACGTTTTCTCAGATATAGTTTCTTATATAAGACTCTGGGCGGTTGGTCTTGCAGGTGCGGCAATTTCTGCAACTGTAAACGAACTCGCAAGTCCGTTACTCGGTAATTTTATGTTTATGATATTAGCCGTAGTACTTTTAGTATTCGGTCACGGACTTAATATGATATTAAATGTTTTGTCAGTTATCGTTCACGGTATAAGACTTAACACATTGGAATTTTCATCACACTTGGATATGTCCTGGAGTGGACATAAGTTCAAGCCATTCAATGAAGAAAATTAAATTAAATAAATTTAAGGAGTGTTCATTATGAATTTAGGTTTATTAGGAACAGCATTAGCTATGGGTATTGCAGCGATTGGTTCTGCAATTGGTATTGGTATCGCAGGTCAGGCATCTATTGGTGCTTGGAAAAAATGTTATATGAGCAATAAGGCAGCACCTTTCATTCTTACAGTTTTCGCTGGTGCTCCACTTACACAGACAATTTATGGTTTCCTTTTAATGCAACAAATGAAGGGCGCAGACGCTGACCCAATGTTCTTATTTGGTCTTGGTATTGCTTCTGGTCTTGCAATGGCAGTTTCTGCTTACGTACAAGGTAAAGCAGGTGCAGCTGGTGCAGATGCATTAGCAGAAACAGGCAAAGGTTTCTCACAATACATCACAGTTGTTGGTCTTTGTGAAACAGTTGCTCTCTTCGCACTCGTTTTCAGTATGGTTGCTTTAGGCTAATAAACTATAGGTTAAAAAATACTCCCCGAACAATTTTGTTCGGGGGATTTTTTATGCGGTTATAGTTGATTTTAGTTTGTTACAATGGTAAAATTAAATCAAAGATTTTTAGAAATGGAAAAACAATGAAAAAAGTTATAGTTATAGGTTGCCCTGGTAGTGGCAAAACAACCTTTGCAGAAAAATTGCAAAAGAAAACAAAACTTCCGTTATATTATCTTGATGTGGTGTGGCATAAGCCCGACAAAACACATATTTCAAGAGATGAGTTTGATGAAAGAATTTTGGAGATTTTTGCTACGCCAGAATGGATAATAGACGGCAACTATAGTAGAACAATCGAAATTCGTTTAAAAGAATGTGACACAGTATTTTTATTTGATTTGCCAACAGAGGTGTGCTTGCAGGGTGCTACCGAGCGTATTGGTAAAGGCAGATACGATTTGCCTTGGCTTGAAACAGAATTAGACCCTGAGTTTGCAGGATTTATTGAAGAATTCAAAGAAAAATCTTTACCGAAAATATATGAATTACTTGAAAAATATAAAAATGAAAAGCAAATCGTGATTTTTAAATCAAGAGAAGAAGCAGATGAGTATTTAGAGAAAGGGTGTCAAAATGTATAATTTCTTCGTAAATGAAAGTGAAAAGCAGGGTAATGCTTTTATTATTACAGAGTCAGATTTTAATCATATAAGTAACGTTCTTCGTATGAAAACAGGGGATGAGATTTTAGTCAGCTGTAACGGACAGGCTTCGCTTTGTAAAATAGAAATTTTTTCTGATTACATTAAGGCAGAGGTTATAGAAGAAAATTATCATAACACCAATTTGCCTATAAAGCTTCATTTGTTCCAAGGACTTCCTAAAAGCGATAAAATGGAACTTATAATTCAGAAAGCGGTAGAGTTAGGTGTAGAAGAGATTACACCTGTAGAAATGAACAGATGTGTTGTGAAAATTGAAGAAAAGAAAAAGAAAAGTAAACAAGAGCGTTGGCAAGCTATTGCAGAAAGTGCGGCAAAGCAGAGTAAACGAGTTGTTATTCCTAAAGTGAATGACATTATTTCTTATAAACAATTTTTAGAGAAATCAGAGGAACTTTCAGTTCTTTTAGTGCCTTATGAAAATAAAGACGGAATGAAAGCGACAAAAGAAGCGTTAAAAGAAATTAAAACTGGCGACACAGTTGGCATAATCATTGGCCCTGAGGGTGGTTTTGACGAAAAAGAAATAGATTTAGTAACCGAAAAAAATGGTAAAACAATTTCTTTAGGTAGCAGAATTCTTCGCACAGAAACTGCTGCAATTACAGCCCTTGGTATGTGTATGCTTTATGCAGAAATGGAATTAGGTGCAGAATGAAAATATTACCAGTAGACTTTGAGAATAGAATGAAAAATCTTTTGGGTGATGAATTTGAAGCGTATAAAAATTCTCTTGAAGAAGAGCCTGTGAGGTCATTTAGAATTAATACAGATAAAATTTCACTTGAAGATTTTAATAAAATAAATATTTTTAATACAGAGAAAATCCCATATTCACCAACGGGTTTTTACTTCGATTTTGACAAAATTGGTAACCACCCATACCACCACGCTGGTATGTTTTATGTTCAGGAGCCTGGTGCAATGGCACCCGCAGAATGTCTTGATTTAGAGCCTGACTGGATTTGTTTAGATATGTGCTCAGCCCCAGGTGGCAAAAGCACGCAGCTTCGCAATAAATTAGGTGAAAACGGAATTTTAGTCTCTAATGAGATTATTCCATCACGTTGCAAAATTCTTACGAGTAATATTGAAAGATTGGGTCTTAAAAATACAATTACTACTTGTATGGATTCAGGGAAAATTGCAAGACTTTACCCGAAAACCTTTGACTTTATAATGGTTGATGCACCTTGCTCTGGTGAGGGTATGTTCCGTAAAGAACAAATTGCTATTGACGAATGGTCAAAAGAAAATGTTGAAAAATGTGCTGCTCGTCAAAAAGAAATCTTAGAGAATGCCACAAAATGCCTTAAAAATGGTGGTTACATTGTGTATGCAACTTGTACGTTTTCATTAGAAGAAAATGAAATGTTAATTGATGCTTTTCTCACTAATCACCCTGAATTTGAACTCGTGAGGGTAAATGAAGAAGTCGAAAAAAACACCTCTGACGGCATATTCTTTGATGGTTGTAAATGTGAAAATATTAAATATACAAGACGAGTTTATCCACATAAAAATAGGGGAGAGGGTCAGTTTATGGCTCTTCTTCATAATACCGACCCAGAAAGCCAAAGTAAGTTTTCAAAGAATTCAAAAAGTAATAATGTGAAAATTGATAAAGCCGTTTTTGAATTTCTTGATAACGTGCTCACTACATACGATAAAGAAAGCGTTAAAATGAATAACGATACACCAATTTATTTTAATGGTGATTTTGATACAACGAAAGCTACCGTTTATATGAAGGGTGTTACCATAGGCGAAATAAAGAAAAATTATATTCAGCCACACCACCAGTTTTTTATGGCGATGGGTGGAAGCTTTAAAAGAAAAATTGAACTTTCAGCCGATAGTGAAGAAATAAAAAAATATTTACACGGCGAAGAATTTGACACTACTTGTGAAAATGGCTGGGCAGTTGTTACAGTAAATGGTTGCTCTTTAGGTGGCGTAAAGGTAGTAAACGGCAGAGCAAAAAATCACTACCCGAAGGGGTTGAGATTAAAATGAGCAAACGAAACACAACCTTAAAGCTCATATTATCTGCAATGTTTTTAGCTCTCAGTTTCGTTTTACCATTTGTTACAGGGCAGATTCCACAGGTTGGCGCAATGCTCTTGCCAATGCATATTCCCGTAATTCTTTGTGGTTTTATATGCGGAGCACCCTGGGGCTTAATAGTTGGTGCAACTGCACCACTTCTAAGGTCTTTAATACTTAGTATGCCACCATTATTCCCTACTGCAATTTCAATGGCGTTTGAGCTTGCTACTTATGGATTTTTAAGTGGTCTTTTATACAGAGTGTTACCGAAAAAGAAAATTAATATCTATTTTTCTCTTATAATCTCTATGATTGCTGGCAGAATTGTGTGGGGAATAGTACAACTCTGCCTTTTCGGGTTTGATATAGAAAAATTCCCATTGTCAGCCTTCTTCTCGGGTGCAGTAGTCAATGCTATCCCAGGAATTATTCTTCAGATATTGCTTATTCCAGTAGTGATAGTAATTCTTGAAAAATCAAAAATCAGTGAAAAGTTAAAGTGAAAAAATTAACCGATTAGATTTATTGAAATCTAATCGGTTGTTTGTTTATTTTAGGCAGGTTTGGATAACTCATTTTACCCTACAGTTATTCTTGTACTTATTGTTTCACCTTTTTTTGTGTAAGGACTGTAAGCTGTAACTATTACTTTGTAAGTGCCTTTTTCGAGCTTGCCAAGGTTTACTTTTACGTCGTCGTCAGTTGCTCTTACATATTCAGAAATAACAGTTTTTTCAAATACCTTTTTGTCGTCACTGTTTTTCACTGTAATTTTATAGTTTTCTGCTTCATAATATCCTTTTGCTTCAGGGAAAGATGCTATTGTTTCTTTTTCATCATTAAGAGTGTTTTTTATTTTTGATTTTTCTGGGAATTGTGGTGCTGTGTCAAGTGATTGTTGTTTAGCCCAGGTGTAATCTCTCTTTGTTATGTCACTTAAATTACTGAAATAATATTCAATGTCTTTAAAGAATATTCTGTTTTCTACATCGTAAAGTCTGAGTTTTACGTTGCCCTCCTTGTCAGCTTCAATAAGCCACGCTGCTGCAGATTTTCCAGGGGCATCCTGGTCGCCTTCTATGTAGTTCAAATTGCCCATAAGTGCACCTAAAGAACCACAACCGATTGCAGTGAATTCACCCTGCCACACGCTTCGTGGGTCGCTCGGTGAGTAGTGTGAGTGTCCTGAAAAGTCAATAACCTGAGGGAAGTCTTTTAAAACCTTTTTGATATCTGGATCGCTCCAGCTGATACTGCCGTAAACTGTGAGAGTTGGGTGTGGATGCTGGTAAACAAAAACAGGCTTTGTAGGGTCTTCGTTTGTAGCATTCTGGAGTCTTTCTCTGAGCCACGTTGTTTTACCCTTAAAGGTTTTGCCATTGTTATCATAAGAAACACCAATAAAGTGATAGCCGTTAATAACAATATCTGTATCAACATCTTCGCTAACCATTGTCTTGTAAACGTTATAAGCAATAGTTGGGTCGTAATCACGATAATTAATAAATTCGTGGTTGCCCAAAACAGTTAATACCTGTGTCTGAGGTTTTATGTTTTCTTCAATTATTTTATTGAACATAGCGTATTCGCTTTCAGCACCGCCACCTGCGAAGTCACCAACAACCATTAAAGCATCAACTGTGTTGTGCTCCTGCAATTCAGCATATTTATACATATCCTTAATTAAATTTGCAAGTCTTATTGCATTGGATTGTTCTTCATTACCATCCAAATGAACGTCTGAACAAGCAATAAAACGAAGAACAGGTGTAAAATCTTCTGGTGCTTTAGTTTCTTTACCGGTAAGTCCGCTTTTATAACCTGTAAAAAGATAAACAAAGCTTATTGCAGAAGAAATGATTTTAGCAATAAGTTGTGAAAGAAAATTAGGCATAACATAACTCCTTCAAGTGTTTTTATAATATAATTCTTAATTATACCACACCTCGTTATGAAATGGAAGAGGGTTTCCGAATTTTCGACCACTTGCACACTTGTAACTTGCATACTTGCAACTAATTTAACTCTTTACAATCACTACTAAAAAATGTTATAATATAATGTAATTTAAAATCGGGTGATATTTTTTGAATCGAAAGAAATGGATTGTAAACAAGTGCGATAAAGATTTAGCAGCAGACATTGCCGAAAGCTGTGGCGTTGACCCTTTTGTTGCTTATCTTTTAGTTGCACGTGGCTTTACAGATGAATTTTTAGTTGAAAGCTTTTTATATGATACCGATATTTGTGACCCTTTTACACTTCCTGATATGGAAAAGGCTTGTGAAAGGATTAAGTCTGCTATAGACGAAGGTGAAAAAATCACGATTTTCGGTGACTATGATGCTGACGGTGTTACATCAACGGCATTACTTTACTCATATCTTTCTGGCGCTGGTGCTAA
>JAZNCY010000293.1:0-13242 GCA_045587825.1 Acutalibacteraceae bacterium | reverse complement strand
GACTTTGGTGTAATCTTTATATTTTGCCTCTCTGAAAGGTGAAGCATCAAAGCCTTCTAATTCACCATTTTTAAGTTTTTCAAAAAGTCTGCTTTCATAGACTGTGAGATACTTGGCTTTTGAAAGCTTTTTAATTGCTTTTTCGTGCTCATTATTAAAAAAGTCTGAAACGCCACCTAAAACAACGTGACTTATAACTGATTCCTGAAAGTTTCTTATAAGCATATCACGTATTTTAAGACTTGCATCCAGCATCTCGATTTCTCGTTTGAAAATATCGTCATTAACAAACTTGTTGATTGTTTCTTGCTGATTTAATATAAGATTATTTTTCATTGTGCCTGTTTCAGAAATTTCGTTGAGCTCTGGCACAAGCTTTTTAAATAAATCATTAATTTCGCCAAAAGCCTGAATCATAATTTCCTCAGTGTAAAGATAAGGGTATGTGTAGCATTTGAAATTATCGGGCTCAGCTAAAGCTAAAATATCGTAAACAGCAAAAGGCAGAAAAGATGCGGACTCGAAGCCTACGTTAATCCAGATAGTGTTTGGAGCGTAAGCCAAAGGTCCGCTTTCTATAAAATATAAATCAATAAAAAAGCTATCGAATGAAAAGCGTGCAATAATGCCATTTTTATTTTTGCCAGAAAAACCTGAAACCAAGTCTTTAAAAGAAAGACTTGGTTTTTCGTTTAATAATGTAGTGGTTGCTCTGCAATTTGTTTTAAAAACTTCAGTTAAGGTCATCTTGTAGCTTTCTCGATTTCTTTATTTATTTCTGCTCGTTTATTTAAAAGCCATTCCATATCGTGTGGGTAGTTTTTAAATGTAAGCTCTGTGTCAAGATTTTTTTGTAATATCTTTAAAACGTGCTCTCGTGAGGTGAGACGTTCTAAATATTTCATTGCTCTGTAGTCGCAAAGACCTTCATAAAATACTTCGTGTCTTATAGAGTTCCAAGGCTTATGGTCTGGGCCTGGGTAAACTACAAAAGAGTCACCAGATGGGAAAGCTCCGCCAGCATCAGTTACTTCATAAGGGTTAATCTGCTTTTTGGAGTATTGAGTAAACCAGAAGTTATGACCCCATTGTAAAAAGCCTTTTGCTTCATATTTATAAAGAAGTAATCCTAAAATTCTGTTTCTTACAGGTGGCATTGCAAACATTCTGTTTGGTAAAAAGTCACTGGTTTCTGTGCAACAGTAATAAGTCCAGAAATCTTTGACCTCTGCTTTGAAAATATCTGCAACGTCTTCGCCACAAACTGGGGTTTTTACAAGCCCTTGTCTGTAAAATTCAATGTTAGAAAGTGCATCAATAACGTGAAATTCAGGGAATAACTGGTTAATGATGTAAGAAGCTTTTTTATATTCTTCAAGATGTTCTTCCTGTGGTTCGTCAGAAACGTGAAGGTAACACGCTTCCTTAATTCCTAAACGTTCAACTTCTTTTGTGAAAGCTTTTGCAAATACTGCAAGAAACTGAACGTAATCTTTGTCGCTTGAGTTAGTATTCCAACCGAAAATCTGCTTTTTTACACCTTTAACGTTTGCAATAACTTTTGGTGCGTGCTTTGCGCCCCATTGGGTGAAAAGGTGTGAGATTTCAAAATATCTTATACCACATTCAATACAGGTTTTAATAAATTTATCAAAGTGTCTGAAGCTGAAACGATAGCCTACGTCAATTCTGTCAACCTCAACTAACTGGAAGGTTGGTCTTTCGCCACCAACCTCAGTATCAAGAGGTGGGGTGAAAATTGGGGTGTAAATCATATTAAGACCGTGAGCAACGGCATTTTTAAGATAGTTTCTTAAAAGTTGCCAGAATTCCTCAGTGAAAGGCTCAACGTTATAATGCTTGTAAAGGCAGTCATAATGCATCCAGTTTGTGTAAATCAAATCCTGCATTGGTAATTGTCTTGGTAAGGTTTTTAAGCTGAATATATGCTTGTTGTTTTCGTCATACATACCTTTTTTAAGGAAAATAGTAATACTGTTAGAGCCAGCAATATAGTCCATTTCAGGTGTGTATTTAAACCACAAAGAGTTCCATTCGCCCTTTGTTAAGGTAACTGAGTTATCTTCGTTTATTGGTTGTAACAAATCGGGGTATGAAGCTCTTTTGGTGTCATAATGAAAATCATCGTGGTCATCTGGTGCGGCATAAGTTGTTGGCATATCTATGACCTTATATACTTTAATGCCATCACGAAGATTTGAAGCAACTTCAACCGTGATGTTACAATCTTCATCTGTCTGTGGAAAAACAGCTATCTGAAAATTGAACACTTCACCACGAAGAACCGAGAATTCTTTAAACTCGTCAAAGTTCGGTTCAACATCTTTAAAAACTTTTGTAAGAGAAGAAAGCAAAATAGATTTCATGATTCACACCTCGATTGTTTGGGTTTTATTGAATATTAGTTTTCTTTTTTATCTAAGCCTTTTTTCTTGAGTAATAAAAGTGGAATGAAAACAAGCACTGCAAGAACTGCACTGTAAATAAACATTGTAGCATCTGGTACGATTGTTTCTACACCATATTCATTTGTGTAGGTAGCACCTGCGTTTCTACAAGCAATATCACCTATAGCAGGACCAACAATCATAGGAACAAGAACAAAGAAAATCATTCTTATACCTTGGAAAAGACCTGTCTTTTCAGGTGGTGTAAAGTCACGTGTAGCAGCATTTAACTGAATTGTAAGAACAAGGTAACCAACAAGTGTAGGAGCGATACCTATTAAAAGTGTGTAAAGACTTGTTCCTGTTGAAAGTATAAATAAACCTAAAATGAGAAGAATTACACCAGGGATAAAGCCTAAGAATTTGTTTTTGTCTGAAAGCTTCATTAATATAACAATACCTGCAATAATAGCTGCAACAGCAAGAACTGCGACTATAATAAGTGAAGGTGGAAAAGCAGAAAGTAATGCTGAATTAGCTTCGCTTGCAAGAATAACATATTGAAGATAAACGAAAAGATATGGGAAGAATACCTGGAATGCACAGTTGAAAATACAAACAGATGAAAGAATTAAATAAAGCTGAGAGTTTTCTTTAATAACCTTTGGTCTGAAGCCATAAAGAAGGTCAGCCCAGTAGCTTGTATTCTTTTCTTTTGGTTCTTTATGTGCAGGTTCTTTAAGAGAGAAAAGACCAATAATACCACTTGCAACAACTAAAAGACCAAGTCCACCAAAGAATATTTTATAAGAAACTGTACCAGCCTGAGCGAATGAGCCAACGCCCATAACAATAGCCATAGATAAAAAGCCTACAAATAAAAAGGCTGTTTCAACCTTTGGACGTGTGCTTGTAGTAGTAACATCTGTAACCCAGGCATTAAATGCAGAGTCGTTACTGGTTGAACCCATAAAGGTCATAAGCATATCCATTATGATAACTGCCCACACTGTGAAGGTGAGAATCTGAACAGCATCTGTAAGACCAAAAATAGCAGCAATATTATCTCTTGTAATAAAGCCGAAAAGTGCAGTAACAGCACCCCATACAATGTAGCCTATTGAAATAAATACTTTTCTGTTTCTTAATCTGTCACTGAATGTACCCATAATAAATGTAGTGAGCACTGCAGTTATAGCAGAAAGTGCAACCATTCGGCTTATAGCGGTAGTTGGTGCCATTGTGCCCGCGAGTGCCTCTTGTGAAGCTCCTGCATAAACTGAGTTGTAAAGGAATGTATTAAAAAACATATTTTCAAGGTTCCAGGCAATACCACCAATAAGGTTGAAAAGGAAAAGATTAAACCATATTCTGCCTGAAAGCTTGTCGTTTGTTAAAGCTTTTGTTTTATTATTTTTCATAACAAAACTCCTTTGTTTTTATTTTTGTACAAAATATTGCTACAAATTATATCAATTATATTATAGTTTACTAAAGGAGTAAAGTCAAGAAAATAGATTGTATAAATAGTGTAAAATATGACAATAATTTAATAAATTAGTTGTTTACAAATTTTAGAAAGTGTGATAAACTATTCAACGTATTTGTTTTTTATTATAGAAAGAAAGGAGTTGGGCACTGTGGAGCATAAATTAGTTCATTTTGCGGCAGATAAAACTATTTCGAGTATACTTAAATACATTGACAAAGAGCCACAAAAAAATCTTCTTAAAATTCTCAGTATTGTTGAGAAAACTTTTAAAATGTATCCAGCAGAAAACTATGCTAAAATGCGAAATGCTGTTTTAGATGACAGTAATTCTCACACAATTTTAGCAAAGAGTATTTTAAAAGACGTTGACCACAGTTTAATAAAAAGTCTGCTTCTTTCTTTAGGCGTTCACGCTGGTTTTTATGGTACAAAAACTGTAAGAGCTAATCGTGAAAAATATAAATGCAACATCCCGTGGATAATTCTCTTTGACCCGACTTCTGCTTGTAACTTAAAGTGCAAGGGTTGCTGGTCTGCAGAGTATGGTCACTCATTCCAGCTTTCGCTTGATGAAATGAGAAGCATTGTAAGTCAGGGTAAAGAAATGGGTACTCATTTTTATATGCTTACAGGTGGCGAGCCGCTTATAAGAAAAAATGATATTGTAGCTCTTGCTTCAGAAAATAAAGAATGTACATTTTTAATTTACACAAACGCTACTTTAATCGACCAGAAATTCTGTGATGATGTTAAAAAATGTGGTAATATTACACTTGCTTTAAGCATTGAGGGTTCAAAAGAAAACAACGACTTCCGCCGTGGCGACGGTGCTTATCATACAACTGTCAAGGCTATGGAGCTTTTAAAGCAGAATAAAATTCTTTTTGGTATTTCTGTTTGTTACACAAGCAAAAACGTTGAAAGTGTTACAAGTGACGCTTTTCTTGATGATATGATTGAAAAAGGCGTAAAATATGCGCTTTACTTCAATTATATGCCTGTTGGTAGTGATGGTCAGAAAGACTTGATTCCAACACCTATGCAGAGAAAATATATGTATATGTGGCTTAAAAGAACAAGAAATGGTAAAACCGGTAAGCCGATATTTGTTATGGACTTTCAGGATGATGGTGAGTATGTTGGCGGTTGTATTGCTGGTGGCAGAAACTACTTCCACATAAACTCAAAAGGCGATATTGAGCCTTGTGTTTTCGTTCACTATTCAGATTCGAATATAAGAGAAACAACTCTTTTAGAGTCTTTACAAAGACCACTTTTCCAGGCGTACAGAAAAGGTCAGCCGTTTAACGATAACCATTTAATGCCTTGTCCTATGCTTGAAAATCCCGATATTTTAAGAAAAATTATAAAAGAAACAGGTGCTAAGAGTACAGACCATCTTATTAACGAAGATGTTGATGAGCTTTGTGATAAGTGTGTAGATTTCAGTAAGGCTTGGGCACCAGTTGCCGAAGAATTATGGAAAAATAATCCACATCCGAAAATCTTCACTCAATATTACAGAGATTCAGATGAAGCAAAATAATTACACGGGCAGTAGACTGATAAAGGTTAGTCTACTGCCCCGATTTATTTATTACTAAACTGAATTTCTAAAAAGGAAAATAATTGTTAACTTTCCATAAAAATACTTGCAGTTTATTGACACTATAACCAAAAGTGGTATAATTATAATAGAGTATATATAAATAATAAAAATAAAAGGGAAGCAGGTAACTTTTAAATGAAGAAGCGAAATAAAATTTTAAGTGTTGTACTTGCGAGCTTTGTGCTGTTTGGTAGTATCCCGTTTTTTATGACAAATGCTGATGCTGCATATTTTACTGATGGTACAAAGTGGGAAAGAACAAATTCCGATTACGGTAAAATTAAGGCGACGGTTACAAATACTGATTACAAGTTTATGCAAACAGAAGATAATCAGAAATTCACCTTTAATCAGCATCTTTCTTTAGAGAAGGCTGCAGGTGAGGCGTATGCACGCTTTAATAGTCTTACTCTTTATACGGGTGGAGCAAATACAGATTCTTCTTTAAAGGTAGAAGAATACCCTGAGAAAATCACAACTAACGGCACTCAGGAATTACTCGATAAAATGAGCTTTAGTTACTCCTGGTCTGCAACTAATGGTAATGCGAGTGATATTGATGTGTCTGATGGTGATATATCTTCACACGATTTAAGGGGTACTGTAGCAGACCTTTCTGGTTGCCCTGATTACCAGTGGGATTGCGCACTCAGTTTTGTAGCAGTTCACCCTGAAAATGAGCCTTTCGGTGAAATAAAAACAAATTATTACTGGGATTTTAACTGGACCTATGCAGACGTTGGTCTTATGGGCAGCAGAACAACAAGACAGGTACGCTTTGCTACAGATATTGTAATAACTGATGTTCGTGAGGTTAAGAATAAAATTGATGAGTTCAAAACACAGATAGCAGATTTCGAAAACGGCAATTCTCAGAATTTAGATGAATCAAGATACTTAAAGCTTAAAAAGTTTGTTACTGCTGTGCCTGACGATATGCTTAATGGTAGCAAGTTCTACACACAAGCAGATGTTGATTCAATGTATGCCTACATAACAGAAACTGCAGAAGGTTTGGCAGATTATAATGATTACTATCAAATCCGCAGCAAGATTTCTAAAATCACAGAAAAAAGTGAAGGTAGCTATATTTATGGTAACGGTTACACAACAGCTTCACTTGATGAAGTGTCAAGCGAATTATCAAAGATAGACGCTGCTCTTAATAAATCACTTTTATTAGCTCAGCAGGATGTAGTTGACGAAGCGACAGCTAATTTAAAAGGCTTATTAAGTAAGCTTGTTGCGAAGAGTGTTTATCAGGCTGATACCTCAGGCTCAAAGACAGACGATGTTTTTGATACTTGTGTTGATGGTCCTGATGCTGATATGGATAAGCAAGATGGTACAGAAATGAACTTCCATCTTAATGCAACCAAATATAAATTCATTCAGATTTATGATAATGAAATTTTTAATGTTCATCAAGAGATTTATGCTTCAAGCCGACACAATACAATTGGTAGAACATTCCCTTATGTTGAAGCGTTCACATTTGATGAAAGTAGCTGTGTAACAGATTGCTTCTACAAAGTGGATGGCGCTGTGAATAACACAACAGCGTTTCTTTCAAGAGTATTACCAGGTAGCTTGTCTGACCACGAAAACGGAAGTAAAGAGTTTAATCAGTGGAAATATGTTGCAAGAGATAAGATTTACAATGGTTCATCAGGCGAGTCGTCAAGGTCTATGTCAAGTAACGGATTTATAGAAAGAATAGAAATCGGTGGCTCTGGTGCTGAGGGCTTTGGCTCCAGATACGGTTACTGGGCAGATGCAGATATTCTCTTTATGGGTGATGGAGCAGGCGTTGCAAGTGCAGAAGAAAACCTCAGCTTTATGTGGCGTTTGCAGACTAACGATGATGATACCTCATCAGATACTTTCCATTTGCATTTACCTGTAAGCGTCCTCGTTACAGATGCCCGTGATTTAGTTAAGCTTTATGATGAATTAAAGGAATTAGAGGGCGACGAGGAAGAACGCCTTAAATATACCGAAAGCTCTGTAAATACACTTGCCCCTGCTTTAGAGGTGATTCCTCTTGACCTCATTTATGGTGGTAAATATTATACACAAACAGAGGTTGATTCATATTATAATCAGCTTTCAGGTGTAAAGAATGAGCTTGAATTGGTTGCAGACTACACTGAATATAATAAAGCGTATGAAGAAGCAATAGCGGTAAATAATGATGATGCAAAATATGAACCAACTGCCTTTTCATCACATCTTGCAACTGTAGAGCATATAAACTCAGGGCTCGATAAAAGATTGGGTGTAACACAACAGAATGTAGTTGATGAAGCGACACAACAGTTAAAAGATTTATTGGTTGTGTTGGAGCAGAATGCTTTTTGTGACTACACAGAGCTTGATAATTTAATCAGTATTGCAGAAGAAAAATTCCCAAAAGATAATTCTTCGGGAAAATACAGAGATGAAATTTATAATGCGATGATGGAGGCGCTCGCAAGTGCAAAAGCAGTAGAGCGTGAAATGGTTAAAGGCGTTGACAATGTTAATCAGAAAGTAATTGATACTGCTGCAGAAGAGTTGCTTTATGCAATTTACTACGAGTATTATGATTCATTAGCACAGGATATAATAAGCACAAACAACCAGAATGGTGATAACAAGATTTATCTTGATGAAGAATTCGAGAATTTCAAGACCGAATATAAAGATATCATAGATAAATTAGAGTCGGATGTTAAAGATGAGACGATAACTAATCACGATGCTTTTGAAGAAGCGGCAACTAACCTTTCAGAATCTCATACTGGGCTTGAAGAAGCAAAGTTTGTTGACTTGACAGATATAAAAGGTGCTATTGAAGATGGCAAGAATATTACAAATGATGGCTATACTGATTCAAGCTGGGGTGCATTACAGGATGCAATCAAGAATGCAGAAGATTTGGTAAGTACAAATCCTGTTCAAGGTGAAAACGGAGCTGGCACCAAGGCAGTTGAAGATGCAAAGGAAGCTGTTTTAGAAGCTATAAAAAATCTTCAGAAAAAAGCTGACTATTCAGCACTCAATAAAGCTATGGAGTCTGCAGAGGTTATTATAAATGATACTGAAACAGTTTACACAAACAGCTCAAAAAATGCAGTTCTTGAAGCTTATGAAGCTGCAGAAAAATTAGATAAGGATTTACCTGAAACAGAGCAAAAAAATATTGATGAAATAGCAGGAAATCTTGTAGATGCAGTTAATGGAATAAAAGTAAAGGCAGATTATTCTGCTTTTGACTTAGCATATAAAGAAGCAGAAGAAGCATTGAATAATGGTATTACTTATACAGCAAGTTCAAAGCAAGCTTTAGAAAATGCAATTAAAGCTGCAGGAGATATCAGTAATGATTTATCTACTGATGACCAAGACATAATTGATGCTGTTACAGAAGCTTTAACGATTGCGGTGTCAGGTCTTACAGAAGCGGCAGACATATCGGCTTATGAAGAAGCAAAAGATAAAGCAGATGAAATTTTAGCTGGTGGTAATGATAGCGGCCGTTATCCTGAAGAAATCTGGAATTCTTTGGTAGAAAATGTTACAGAAGCAGAAAATGAAATAGGTGATAACGCAAGTGATGTTCCAAAGAGCGAACAACAAAAGCTTGACGATATAACTGAAAAATTGAATAACGCTATAAGAGATATAGAAAATAAGAGTTATATTTTCGTAGAATTCAGAGATGAACACAATAGTATCTTTGCTACATTCAGAATAGAGGGAGATGAAACTAAGACGTTTAACGACCTCGACGGAATTCCTGCTATACCAGAAAGCACCAGCCTTAAAAAGTATCTTGGTTGGTATTACGCTGATGGTACAAAGATGAATTTAACAGATGCTATTACAGAAGACGTTGCATTGTTCTGTGTTGAAGAAGAAATCAAGCTTGTAGCAGCTTCTGAAAGTGGGGCTTTCATTGATGAGGAAAATGGCTTCTTCAAGGGAATGAAACACGGTACTACTGTTACGGAGCTTTTAAAAACATTAGAAAATGATATCGACTATGTTGTGTTGAGAGATAAAGACGGCAATATAGTTGAAAAAACAGCTGTTGTTGCAACTGGTATGACAGTTGAACTCGTTTCAAAAACTGAAAAAACAGTTAAAAATGAGATTGTAACAGTTGTGGTAAAGGGTGACGTTAACGGCGATGGTCTTGTTAATGATGATGACTTTAATAAGTCAATAGATATGTGCCTTAAGAATACCAGCTATTCAGAAACAGAAAAAGCGTATTTTGATGCCAACGATGTTGACAGCGATGGTGTACTTGATGGTCTTGACCTTTTCTATATAAGCAATATGCGTTACGGCAATTAAAAATTTGAAAGAGACTGTAAAAAGAAGTTTTTTACAGCCTCTTTCTTTGTTTATTTCGTCTAAATTTATTGATGTATTTTAGTCAGTGATAAAGTTTATTATTTCTTTACAAATAAGTAATTGTTATGCTATAATATATTTTGTATAATTATGTAATGGAGAGTGTTCTTTTTTGGAAAGAAAAAGTGGTGTGTTAATGCACATTTCTTCTCTTTGGGGAGAATATTCAAGTGGTAGCTTCGGTAAAGAAGCTTATGAATTTGTAGATTTTTTAAAACAGAGTGGTTTTTCATATTGGCAGGTATTACCATTTGTTATTCCTGATGAATGTAATTCGCCTTATAAATCATATTCTACATTCGGCGGTAACCCTTATTTTGTGAATTTAGACTGCCTTTTTGAAGATGGGCTTTTATCTCAGGAGGATATAGAAAAAGCAAAGCAGGGGACTCCATATTACTGCGAATTTGACAGATTAAAAACAGAGAGACTCCCGCTTCTTATTAAGGCTTCAAAAAATGTGAATGCAGAATTAAAAGCGAAAATAGAAAAATTTATAGAAGAAAATACACATATAAAAGAATTCTGTAAATTTATGGCACTTAAAACTGCTAACAATGAAAAAGAGTGGACAGAGTGGACTATAAAAGAATATAGCGACGAAATTTATTTTGGCTGGTGCTTTATTCAATATGAATTTTTTACCCAATGGGCAAAAGTAAAAAAATATGCCAATGAAAACGGCATAAGCATAATTGGTGATATTCCGATTTACGTTTCGTTTGACAGTGCCGATGTTTACTACAATAAAAAAATGTTTTTGATGGATGAAGAAAACCATCTTACAGACGTAGCGGGTGTGCCACCAGATTATTTTTCTGCTGATGGTCAGTTGTGGGGCAATCCTCTTTATGACTGGGCAGAAATGGAAAAAGATGGCTTTAGCTGGTGGAAAGAGCGTCTTTCTTTTGCACTCGAGCTTTTCGATGGTGTAAGAATTGACCATTTCAGAGGCTTCGAGAGCTTCTGGGCAGTTAAGGGTACAGAAAAAACTGCAAAAAACGGCAAATGGGTTAAAGGTCCTGGAATGAAGCTTATTAAAGTGTTTAACGAAGTCAAAGGCGATAAGTTAATTATTGCAGAAGATTTAGGCGATATTACAGAAGACGTAATAAAGCTTGTGAATGACAGTGGCTTCCCTGGAATGAGAGTATTCCAGTTTGGCTTCCTTTCAATGTGGGATACGCCTCACAGACCATATAACTACATAAATAATTGTGTTGCTTATTCCGGCACACACGACAATAACACTCTTTTAGGTTATCTCTGGGAAACTCCTGAAGATATGAAAAGAAAGGTTATGCAATATTGCTCTTGCAATTATGACCGTTGGAATGAAGACGGCTGCAAGGCAATAATTAAAACCATTATGGCAAGTAATGCAGGGCTTGCAATATTTCCTATACAGGATTTATTGGGCTATGGCTCTGACACTCGTCTTAATGTACCTGGCAGAGCAGAGGGCAACTGGCTTTACAGAGTTACAAAAGAGCAGGTTAATAATATTAATAAGCAAGAATACAAAGAAATGAATGAATTATTCGGTAGGGTTTAAAATGAGCAATTTAAAAGATATTACACTTTTTTTACTTGATATGGATGGCACAGTAAACTTGGGCTATGACCCGATAGATGGTGCAAAAGAATTTTTAGAAACATTATTAGAGCAAGGCAAAAGCTTTATTTTCTTAACAAACAATTCTTCAAAGAATGCAAATGACTATGTTGAGAAAATGAAGAAGTTAGGCTTCCCTTGTGAAAAAGAAAATGTTTTCACTTCAGGTATGGCAGCTGGAATGTTTTTAAGAGATAATAAAAAAGGTAAAAAAGTTTACGTTTGCGGAACAGAATCTTTAAAAAATGAGCTTCTTAAATATGATATTAATATAGTAGAAGAAGATGCTGATTTAGTGCTTTTAGGCTATGACACAGAATTAGACTATAAAAAAATCAGAAAAGTGTGCGACTTCTTAGATGCTGGTGCTGAATATTATGCAACAAATATTGATATGGTTTGCCCTATTGAAGATGGCAGATATTTACCAGACTGTGGTAGCTTTGCAGATATGTTCGAAAATGCTGTAAAAAGAAGACCAATATTTTTAGGCAAGCCAGACAGAACTATGATAGATATTTTACAAAAGGAAACTTCTACTCCTTATGAAAATATAGCAATGGTAGGCGACAGACTTTACACTGACGTTAAAACTGGCGTGAATGCAGGTGTTACCTCAATTCTTGTAATGTCAGGTGAAACAGATGAAGAGATTTTAAAAGCTTCTGACGTTGAGCCAACTTATATATTTGATTCAGTGAAAAATATTTTAGAAGAAATAAAATAAAAGGAGAAACGGAAAAATGAAAAAGAGAATTTTGAGCTTAGTATTAGTTCTTGCAATTACAATTTCTATTTTTTCAATAGCTATCACAACAAATGCTGCAAGTGCTTTGTGGGGTGACGCTAATGGTGACGGTAAGGTTACCACAGGTGATGCACTTATTGTTTTAAGAGTTGCAGCAGGTATTGAAGATAATCTTTCAGCTGAAGCAAGAAGGCTTTGTGACGTTAATGAAGATGGGTTTATAACTCTTTTTGATGCAAGAAAAATTTTAAGAAGTGCCGCAGGTCTTATAAACCTTCAGCCAACAGGTGCTTTCAGTGGCTTTAATGGTGGCGGTATTTTTGAAACAAAAGAAGAGCTCGTTTCATACTTCAATAAAAACTTAAATAGAATTAAAGAAGAAAAATTCGGCTTTACCAAAACAAGTGATGTTGAAATGAAGAAGTTTGAATTCAAAGAAGCATCATTTTTAGGTGTTGTAACTGAAAATACTGATGAAATAATACAGGGTATTTTCTCAACTGTTGGTAGTCAGAAGGAAGAGGACCTTTATGTAGTTCAGGGCACTGCATCAACAAATAAAATAAATGTTGAGGGTCAGAACTATGTTTCTGCATTAAGTGTTGCAGATGTTTATGGTGCAACTGCAAAGTATGATGCAAACCGTCAGAATGGTGTTATTACAATTTCTATTGCGTTACCAGATGCTGAAAAGAGCGAAGTTTTAGATTCAGCTTACGGCAAGGTGTTTAATTCAGAAAATATTTTAGGTGCAACTGAAACAACACTTAACTCAATTCTTTCTGGTGTTGCAGACGGAACTGAAGTAGTTCACTATAAAAATGCAGTTTTAACAGCTGAGTTTGACGTTAATACAGCTGAAGTTTTAAAATATTCAATCAGTTATGAAACAACTGTTTATATTGCCAGCGCACAAACAAAGAAGCTCTTTACTCTTAAAGAGGTTAATTATCAGACAGTAAATAC
>JAZNCY010000292.1:0-4031 GCA_045587825.1 Acutalibacteraceae bacterium | reverse complement strand
ATATATAACAAAAAATTGATGTGTAGTTTTAGTGCATAAGGCATTTTCTTCACCCCGAAGGCGTACAAAGGTACGTCGAATGGGTAAAAAATGGCTTATTCGCTGAATATATAACAAAAAATCGATGTGTAGTTTTAGTGCATAAGGCATTTTCTTCATCCCCGATGGCGTACAAAGGTACGTCGAACGGGTAAAAAAATGGCTTAGACGCTGAAAATACAAAAATATTGATGTGTAGTTTTAGTGCATAAGACATTTTCTTCATCCCCGAAGGCGTACAAGGGTACGTCGAGCGGGTGAAAAAATGACTTAGGTGCTGAAAATACACATCAAGAAATAGGAAAAGCCTCTCCAGGCGGGTAACCCGAAGAGGCCTTTTGGTTGTTAGTTTGGGTATTTAATTCGCTTTAGCAACTACCGAAGAGTTACTAAGCAATTTTTAGTGGTTCGCTAAGTAAGCTTACCGTATAGAAATAATCAGTATTTATATCAATTATTGAAGTAATTGAAGAACTGATTGTGGTTGTTGGTTTGCTTGTGCAAGCATAGCCTGAGCAGCCTGAGTGAGAACGTTCATCTTTGTGTAGTTCATCATCTCTTTAGCCATATCTGTATCACGGATACGAGAATTAGCAGCTGTCATGTTTTCTGCTGTTGTATCAAGGTTGTTGATTGTGTACTCAAGACGATTCTGGATAGCACCGAGACCAGCGCGTGTTGTTGAAACTTTATTGATAGCCTCTTTAACAGTTGTAATAGCACCATTTGCATTTGCTGTTGAATCAACTGAAAGTGCATTAACACCAAGAGTAGTTGAGTTAAGGTTAGCTATTGTAACTGTAAGCTTATCGCTTGATTCTGTACCGATCTGGAAGATCTTACCTTGGAATGAACCATCAATTAAAGTTGTGTTGTTGAACTTTGTTGATGTTGTGATACGATCAATTTCTGCTGCAAGAGCATCAAGTTCACTCTTGATAGCTGGACGGTCAACGCCTGTATCATAGATACCATTAGCAGCCTTTGTTGTTAATTCAACCATACGGTTAAGCATGTTGTGAATTTCAGTTGTTGCACCTTCAGCAGTCTGAACGAGTGAGATAGCGTCCTGTGCGTTTGAAGAAGCTTGTTCAAGACCCTTAATCTGAGCCTTCATCTTCTCACTAATAGCAAGACCAGAAGCATCGTCACCAGCACGGTTGATTCTGAAACCTGAAGAAAGTTTCTCAAGGCTCTTTGAAACCGCATTGTTGTTCATAGTTAACTGTCTGTTTGCGTTAATACCCATTGTGTTTGTTCTAACTACCATACCCATAAATCTTTTCCTCCTTGAAAATTGTGTTACCGAGTAGGCTCCTTGCCTCTCTTTTAAGCAACACATTTTAATAAAATATTTATTTCCAATGCCTGACTGCTACCCAAAAACAGTCATTCGTGGCATTAAAAACCAATTTCATGTAGCTTACTTCGGGGTAATGCTACAAACCATTCACAACCTCAGTTTGTAACATTACCGAAAAGTCCAAAATAAGTCAATTCGGGAAAGAATTATTAACTTAAGTAATTTGTGTTTCTTGCAATAGGTCTTCTTTACTCTTTCCCCACGGGCTGTGGGCACAGCCCGCAGGATATTATGGAGTAAATTATTGAAGTAACTGGAGAACAGCTTGTGGCTGTTGGTTTGCTTGTGCAAGCATTGCCTGAGCAGCCTGAGTGAGAACGTTCATCTTTGTGTAGTTCATCATCTCTTTAGCCATGTCTGTATCACGAATACGTGAGTTAGCTGCTGTCATATTTTCAGCTGTTGTATCGAGGTTGTTGATTGTGTACTCAAGACGGTTCTGAATAGCACCAAGACTCGCACGTGTTGTTGAAACTGCATTAATAGCATCTTTAACCTTTGTAATTGATGCATTTGCATTCGCTGTTGTATCAACAGAAAGTGCATTAACAGTAAGAGCTGTTGCATCAAGGTCAGCTATTGTAACTGTAAGCTTATCGCTTGCTTCTGTACCAATCTGGAACTCTTTGCCCTTGAATGAACCATCAAGTAAAGTTGTGTTGTTGAACTTTGTTGAATCTGAAATACGAGTGATTTCAGTTGCGAGTTGATCAAGTTCAGCTTTGATAGCAGGACGGTCAACGCCTGTGTCATAGATACCATTAGCAGCTTTAGTTGTTAATTCAACCATTCTGTTAAGCATATTGTGGATTTCAGTTGTAGCACCTTCAGCTGTCTGTACAAGAGAGATAGCATCCTGTGCGTTTGAAGAAGCCTGTTCAAGACCTTTAATCTGAGCTTTCATTTTTTCACTGATTGCAAGACCTGAAGCGTCGTCACCAGCACGGTTAATTCTGTAACCTGATGAAAGTTTTTCGAGGCTCTTTGAAACCTGATTGTTGTTCATGCCTAACTGTCTGTTAGCATTGATACCCATAATGTTTGTTCTAACTACCATACCCATAATAATTTCCTCCTTGAAATCTGCATCGCCTACCTGACATCCTTGTCTGGTTTGTTTGGCAACGCTTTTTTAATTTTAATTTTTTTGTAGGTGCTCAACTCAGCGGGCGACTGTGTTGTCCTTACACCTATGATTATTCTCCGCTCAAGAAAAAACTAAAGTGTTTTTTTAAAAATTTTTCAGATTTGTGATTTTTGCACAATTTATTGCTACAACCCATTGGTTAATTCGCACTAAAAACCAACCACTGACTTACTAACTCACTGACCACTTGCAACTTAACACACTTTCTGCTATTATATATAGTATAGAAAAATCACGAGGTGTAAGCTATGAGTCAACCACTACTCTCCATAGGTATGATTGTAAAAAATGAAGAACGATGTTTAGAAAAATGTCTTAAGGCACTCGAACCTTTAAGACAAGCTATCCCCTGTGAATTAGTTATAGCAGATACTGGCTCTACAGACCAAACAAAAGAAATTGCTTCAAAATATGCAGATATTCTTTTTGATTTCGAGTGGGTTAATGATTTTTCAAAAGCAAGAAATGCTGTTATGGATAAATGTAGTGGTAAGTGGTATTTAACCGTTGACGCCGATGAATATTTATTACCTGATATAAAAGAAATTGTATCCTTTTTAACCGGACCTTTAGCTGACAAAAAAGTTTTAGTTTCAATTGTCCAACGAAACCATGAAAAGCCTGATATGAAAGGTGTATACACCGATTTCAATGCTTTGCGAATGGTAAGAATGGATACTAACAGAAGATACACCGGAACAATTCACGAGCATTTTGGTATTACAGATGTAAATGAGTGTCACGCCCTTTTTAACACCATATTCGACCACGACGGTTATACAAGAGTTACCCCTGAACATTTAGAAGAAAAAGAAAAAAGAAATTTAGTTTTACTTGAAGCAAATCTGAAAAAAGAGCCAAAAAATATTAAATATGTACTTCAGTGTCTGGAATCCACATCCAAAACACCACAAAAAAGAAAGTATTACACCAATTATGCTATGAAGGTTCTCAAAGAAAGAAATCTTTCTGACCCTAACTGGAATACATTTGCGGCAACTTGTGCATACCAGGCAACGAATTATGCCGATTATGATAAAGCACCTGATTTGTTGGAATGGTATGACTGGGTTTTTAAAACATTCCCGAAATCTGATAAAATTCTTGTGGATGTAAAATATACATACACGTTAAGATTATATGCACAAGAAAAATACGATGAAGCTATAAAATCAGGTAAAGAATACCTTACAGCTTTGTCAAATTATAAAAAACACAAGAGCAATACAAACATTTTAACTTATATGAATCCTCTCACTCGTACTCATATAATTTACGAAAACACCATAAATGTTGTTATAGCAAATTCAATGACTCACCTCGAGAGATTTGATGAGGCGATTAAAATTCTTGAAAAAATCGATTTGACTCAATCAAATAATAATATAATAAGCATTTGGATAGACAGTATTGTTTCACTCAAAAATTCATCTGCAAAAAAAGTTGCAGGGAAAGTTTTAGCAAAATTATTTAAACAATACG